>CAZEKV010000158.1:0-5140 GCA_964512945.1 uncultured Spirochaetales bacterium
TATCCTGGAGGATACAGGCGGTAGCCGGCATAGCAGCATCCGGAGTCTCCGTAGTAACAATGATCCCATCGAGATCTTCTTTTTTTATCCCGGAATTCTTAAGAGCCTCCCTTGCAGCCTTGTATGCCATGTCCGAGGGTTTTTCCTCCGGAGCAGCCCATCGGCGCTCTTTTATTCCGGTAACACCAACCATATAATCTTCTGTAAGTCCCTCAAAACCCTTTACCAGTTCACTCGTTAAAACCCTTCTTTCAGGAGAATAGGCTCCTACACCGAGTATATAAACATTGTTTTCACTATTTTTAACAGGAATCTGTTCTTTATTTATTTCCATCTTAACAGTTTTATCCGAATCCTGAGTTTGTACAAGTCTTGTTTTTTCTTTCATCTTTAAATCCGTAGTTTCAATTTCCATAACGGGATCCTCTATGGAGATTGTATCCTCTTCGGAGCAAAGCAATTTCTTTACAACTCCATCACACGGGGCTTCAAATTCAAAAGAGGCCTTTGCACTCTCGACCTCGGCAAGAACACCCCCCTTTTTGAAAGAATCCCCTTCCGAGACGTTAAAGGAAATTATTGTGGCTTCTGTCTCCGCCGCCGCCTGGGCAGGCAGATAAATTGGAATTACTATTTTGCCTTCACTCACTCATTTTCTCCTATCATCTTCTCTATAACAGCAAGAATTCTGTTTTTATCCGGTATATGCCTGGTTTCCAGCTCTTTTGCAAAAGGAACGGGTTTGTCGGGTGAGGCAATCAACTCCGGAGCGGCCTTTAAATCAGAAAAACAACCCCTGACTATCCTGGATATTATTGTTTCTCCCAATCCCGCTGTCTTTGAACTTTCCTGTACCACAAGAAACCTTCCTGTTTTCTTCACCGAATCAATAATACCATCCAGAATGAGGGGCTGCATGATAAAGGGATTCCATAAATCAACGGAAAATCCTTTCTCCTTTACTATGGATAAAACTACATCAACCATAGCACCTATTGCAACTATTGTTATAGTATCGCCCTCAAAATATCTTCTGGGTCTGACAATACCGGATAGATCTCCCTTAAAGTCAATCTTCCCCCCAAAATTCCATCTTAGTTTAGAATATAGAAATTTATGCTCAAAAACAAGACAGGGATTCGGGTCGTAAAAAGCAGCAATTATCGCCTCAAATGCCTCTTCCGGTGAAGCCGGATAAAATAATTTCAGCCCCGGAAAGCGGGACCACAGTCCCTCATACTCTCCGGAATGACACCCGCCCAGTGTAATTCCGCCTCCGCAGGGCAGGCGTACAACTATCGGACATGGGTTCTCACTCCGAAAAAACCACGTCCCGGCATTAATTCCGAGCTGGGTTACAGCCTCGGTTCCAAAATCAGCAAATTGATATTCAAGTATGGGTCTTTTCCCGGTTTGAGAGGCTCCAATGGAAAAACCCGTTGCCCCGGATTCACATATTGGGGTGTCGATAATCCTGGAAGGGTACTTATCTATGAGACCCCTGCATGTCTGAAAAGCGGAACCATAGACACCCACATCCTGCCCGAGGATAAAGGCTTCAGGATTATTTTCAAGAATGTAATCCATAGCCTTATTTACAGCCCCGACAAATTTTATCTTATCAATTTTTACAGAGGGCAGGGAGGATTGTTTCGGACAGCTTTTTACGGCGAAAAGCTGCCCCGAGTGTTTCCGGGGATCAGGACGCCCCGCACTTCGAGCCCTTTTTACAGCCTCCTCAATAGTTTCCACGACCTCCGATTCTATTTTCTGAATATCATTTTCCGAATAATTTGAGATATTTTTCAGGTCAGCCCTTGCTTTTTTTAGGGGCTCCTGTTTTTGCCATTCATCGCTTTCTTCCCTCGAGACATATTCCGCCCTGTCGTAAACAGCATGGCCCTTCAACCTGAGACAGCGGCTTTCTATTAGATAGGGCAGGGATGCGGCTTTCATCTCTTCCAGTGCCTCAATTACGGCAGTATAAACCTCCCAGACATCCGTTCCGTCAATTGTTTTGCCTTTTATTCCATATCCAGCGGCTCTGTCAGATAAATTTTCGCAATTATATTGATATTTAACAGGGGTTGAATAGGCATACTTGTTATTCTCAATCATAAAGAGAACCGGTATATTTCGTACAGAGGATAGATTAAGGGATTCGTGAAAATCCCCCGTGCTGGATCCCCCATCGCCAATTACAGCAAGACCGTAGACATCCTCGCCCCTCTCTCTTGCCCCCCAGACACCCCCCACTACGGGAGCCAGCATATTTCCAAGATGACTTATCATCGGGAAACGCCTCATGGAAACATCACCATGGTGGACATTCCCCTCCCGCCCTCCTGTAGGACTGTGCTCATTAGCCATATACTGGCAAACCAGTTTATACAGGGGCAGCCCAAGAGTGACATGAGAACCAAGATCACGATGCAAAAGCGAAATCACATCTTTTCCGGGTCTGAAAGGCATCGCCATTCCAATAGTTACCGCCTCCGTGCCGTTTGATGATGTTACCGTCCCCTTAACACTTCCCTCTTTAAACAAATCAATAAACTTTTCTTCCATCATTCTCGAAAGGTACATCAGTTCATAGGCAATCGGATAAAAATCCTTTTTCGGTATCCTTTTCGGAAAACGCGGGAAATTTAGATTCATGATTAAATTCGAGCCGGCAGCAAAAAATTATTGACTGAAACAGGACAAGCACTACAAAATATTATAACAGAATTCATACTTTTACCATCCTGCATATAAAGTAAAAATCAGTCAAAGCCCAAAAAACCCGACTTTTGCCTCCTGAAATAATGATATTCAATATAAACTTTTAATCACTCTCTTTCAAGCATATTGATAATATACAAAAATTATTTTGTATAAGAAAGCGTGTAATAAAAAAAGCCCCCCGTGGGCAAACTTCCACCGGGGAGCCTTAACTTATGTTACAGGAAAGAAATCAGTATCTATTTTTTCCAGTTTTCCGGACGAAGAGACCTCACGGCTGCTCCTGCCTGCCATAACTCGGATTCACGCATCTCTTTCAACTCTGCCCCAAGTTTATCCTGATAATCGGGTGCACCGCATTTTTCTATAACGATTCTTGTTTCTTCACCCGAAACAACACTTTTGTATAAATCCTTAAATACCGGCAGGGTTGCTTCCCTGAATTTATGCCTCCAGTCAAGAGCCCCCCTTTGAGCAGTAGCACTGCAATTGGAATACATCCAGTCCATTCCATTCTCTCCCACCAGCCTTATAAGGCTCTGGGTCAATTCTTCCACCGTCTCATTAAAGGCCTCACTTGGAGAATGGTTATTTTCCCTTAAGACCTTATATTGGGCTTCAATAATACCGGCCAGGGCTCCCATAAGAACCCCTCTCTCTCCCGTTAAATCGCTATGAACCTCATTCTGGAAGGTTGTTGGGAAAAGATATCCTGACCCTATTGATATACCGATAGCCAGAGCCCTTTCTTCTGCCCTCCCCGTGTAGTCCTGGAAGACAGCATAGCTGGAATTTATACCGCTTCCCGCAAGGAAGTTCTTTCTGACACTGGCTCCCGAACCCTTTGGTGCCACCAGAATAACATCTATATTCTCCGGAGGAATGATTTCGGTCTGGTCCTTATATACAATCGAAAAACCATGGGAAAAATACAGGGCATCCCCTTCATTCAGACATGGCTTTAGTATCGGCCATATAGCCTTCTGTCCGGCATCAGAAATCAGATATTGAATAATTGTCCCCTTCTTTGCCGCTTCTTCAATTGAAAACAAGGTTTCGCCGGGAACCCAGCCGTCACTTACCGCCCTATCCCAATCCCGTTTAAACTCTTTAGATTGTCCGATAATTACATTAAAGCCATTATCTTTCATGTTTAACGCCTGGGCCGGACCTTGAACGCCATAGCCTATGACTGTTATTACCTCGTCTTTAAGAATCTCACGCGCCTTTTCCAGGGTAAATTCATCCCTCATTACAACATCTTCTTCTACTCCGCCAAAATTTATTTTAGCCATAATTCTTTTCTCCTCTATGTATTCTTTCTAATTTGCCCAAATTATTACATTATTCTGGTATTGCGTAAAGTGTTATTTTTGGCATACAGTATCGCAAAACATGCAACGAGGGGGAAAAATGGATCTATACAACCTCAAACTTTTTTTACATCTGTCAGGAACACTCCATTTTGCAAGGACCAGCCGGATCTGCAATATTACGCCATCGGCTCTCAGCAGGATGATCCAGCGTCTTGAAAATGAAGTCGGGGGGAAACTTTTTGAAAGAGATAATAGATCGGTAAAATTAACAAAAACAGGAATGGATTTTAGAAATTATGCAATTGATGTTATAGATAGATGGGAAAGATTTTGCGAAACAAAAAACAGAGAAAGCGGAATTTTAAGCGGAGAGATCTCTCTTTACTGCTCTGTAACTGCCTGCTACAGTATTCTTCCGGGAATTATAGATTCATTCAGAAAAAAATACCCGAAAATACATATAAACCTGATAACCGGGGATGCTGCGGATGCTGTGAAAAAAATTCTCAACAATGAAGCCGATCTTGCCGTAGCGGCAAAGCCGGACAGCCTCTCCCCGGGATTGATATTCAGGGTAATAATTAAAACCCCGCTGGTTTTTGTAGCTCAAAAGGATATTATCGAAAAAGAAATCAACTGGGAAAAGACACCAATGATTTTTCCTGAACGTAGTATATCAAGAAAGCGCGTAGAAGAATGGTTCAGATCAAAGAGTATAAAGCCCGAGATATACGCAGAGGTTTCAGGAAATGAGGCCATCCTCGCCATGGTAAGGGTCGGCTGCGGTATAGGAATCGTTCCAAAACTCGTTATTGAAAAAAGTCCCCTGGAATCAGAGCTTAAAATACTTAAAACCTTTCCATGCCTCGCCCCATATTCTGTCGGTATATGCACCGGCAAAAAAAGAATAAAATCTCCAATAGTTAAAGCCTTCTGGGAGCTCTCTACAGAAATAAAAGCATAGGAACAATATATTTTTTCTTATTTCTCTTGCATCCTGATCTCAACTCAATTAGAATTTGGTAAGGGTTTTCCTGGATAAACGAGAACAGGATGGACAGACCAAATAGATAAGTTGTTTATATTCCGGTGTCCTGTTT
>CAZEKV010000159.1:0-5083 GCA_964512945.1 uncultured Spirochaetales bacterium
GTACTGGAAAATGTCAATGGGTCCATTTTACCACACCAAGCTTGACTTTTTTTGCATTGGCGTTATCATCGCAATAGAAAATAAAAGAAAACCCCCTTTCGGGATCGAGGGATAGATCGAGCGAGCCGGAAGGATTTGCGGGTGTGTCTACCTCCTTTGAATGCCAATCACCTGCAGTATTAACATTATCCATATCCTTCCAGTTGTAGAGTAATCCATTATTGGTTGTTATCAGTGCAATATGGGGGTAGCCGTTGTCGTCTATTTCGAGGTCGAAGAGATTACCACTTGCATTAGTATGAACATCTTCTGCAGCAGTCCAGGCGCTCCCTGTCAGTCTGGAGTATTTCAGTGCGCCATTGTCATTATATGCTATATGGGGCTTCCCCTTTTTGTCTAACGCAAGGGCGATCTTTGTTGCTCCTCCTGTTACCGTTTGAATGGAGCCGGCCAGGCCCTTGAAGTTCCCCCCGGCCTTTTTGTAGGCGTAGTGGATGTCATGATTGTTGCCGTTTCCCTCACAGAACACGATGTGGATAACATCATTACTGTCAACTTTGATTCGGAGCCAGCTGGCGGTGCCTCCATTAAAAATAGCATTGCCGCAGCCCTGCCACTCCCCCGAGGCAAAGTAGATAAAGTAGATTTTACTATTGCCTGCTGCGAGTATGTAGACCCCCCCGGAGGAGTCGGTATCAATCGAAAGCCCCCCGGGGTTATAGGAAGTTGCCGGTTTTCCTATCAGTTCGGGATAGGAGGCATCCCCCTTGTAACGGAGGTCGCCTCCGGAGTCGACATAGCATAGATGAGACCTGTCCCTTCCGTCGAGGCAGAAAGCAGAGGGATGACCCGAAGGAGCAGTATTATTCGTGTAAACGATGTCTTCATTCCCCGAAGTAAGGATTGCCCCGTCCCACCAGGCAAAGCGGTGGTAGTAGGTTGGAGAGGCTCCGTGCACGAAGTAGAGGAAGGGGTAGCCCTCTCTGGTAAGATCCACGGCCGTGTAATCTGCTGTACCAGTACCAAAGGTGAAATCCAGTTCAGAGATGCTGTGCCATTTTATGAGGGTTCTCTCCAGCGGGGGCATGTCAAAACCACAGCCGCAGTAGAGGAGTAAAACAGGAATAAGGGCTGTTATGGAAGAAAAAGCCTTCCATGGAAACTTCATACCTCGATTATACATCCCTTTTTCCCGAATATCAATAAAAACTTTGAAAACTTGAATCCGGCCCCTCTTTTCTCCGGGTACTATATAAAGCGGTGGAAATCGGATATGGATTTAAGCCCCTCTTTTTCGGCATATTCTTCTATTCCCTCTACCGTCCTCGAGAGTACCGATGGATCTATAAATATCCCCGTGCCTATCTGGACCCCGGAGGCCCCGGCAAGGAGGTACTGGATGGCATCTTCGGGCTTTGTTATACCCCCTATCCCTATTACGGGGATGTTTACAGCCCTCGATACCCTGTAAACAGCGGCTATCCCCGCGGGGAGGATAGCCGGACCCGAAAGCCCCCCCGTTATTGAGCCGAGAAGGGGGGTTTTTTTAGTAATATCGATCAGCATCCCCGGAATGGTGTTTATGCAGGAGAGGGCGTCCGCCCCCCCGTATTCGGCAGCCTTTGCCATTGAGGCAATATCCGCCACATTCGGGGTCAGCTTGATTATCAAGGGTTTTTCGGTTCTGCGGCGGAGTTCCCCCGTTATCCTCTCAATGTTCTTCCTGTCCGTTCCAAAGGCAAGGCAGCCTTCTTTTACATTGGGGCAGGATAGGTTTACCTCGTATCCGAAAAAATTTCCGTATTCCTCGAGGATCTCAACAAGCCTGAAATAATCTTCCATTTTTCCGCCCGCTATATTTACTATAACGGCAGCGGAGAGGGAAGAAAGAAAGGGGAGCTTTTCTTTGATAAAGGCTTTTACTCCTGGATTGGCGAGGCCGATGGAATTAAGGATTCCAGAGGGGGTTTCTGCTATTCTCGGGGGGGGGTTGCCCGCCTTTGGTTCGAGGGTAAGGGCTTTTGTGTAAATTGCCCCGATAAGAGAAAGATCAACAAGACTGCTGTATTCCATAGCGTAGCCGAAGGTCCCCGATGCCGCTGCCACAGGGTTTTTGATTAATCTGCCCCTGATTGAAAAGCCTAGTCCCATTCTACATCCCTGCTGTTAAATACCGGGCCCTCGCTGCATGCCCTCGCATAACCGGATTTCAATTTTACCGCACATCCCATGCAGGCTCCAACCCCGCAGGCCATAATTTCCTCTACGGACACCCAGCACCGGATATTATTCTCGAGGGCTATTTTATGACAGGCCCTCAGCATGGGGAGGGGGCCGCAGCAAAAGAGTTCTTTTGTATCCAGATTCTCCGTTTTAGAGAGATAATCGGCGGTTGTTCCCCCGAAGCCGGAGCTTCCGTCGTCCGTGCAGATGCTGAAACCCTCTGATAGCGGGATATCGGCGGGTATGAAGGAGGCATTTCTGAAGCCGAGTATGGTTGAGGGCTTTTTCGATAGTTCTTCGAACCTCTTATGGAGATAGAGAATCGGGCCGAGGCCTATTCCCCCCCCTATTAACACAGGCTTTTTATCCCCGATTTTGACCGGAAAGGGATTGCCGAGGGGAGAAATAATACCGAGGCTTTCCCCTTTTGCCTTTTTTGAGAGATTTTTCGTGCCATCACCCCTTAGCTGGTAGATGATTTTCAGTTCGCCGGGGCGGAAATCGGATACGGCAAAGGGGCGGGGGAGGAGGGGGGATGTCCCCTCTCCGCATCTGATGGTTATAAACTGACCCGGCTCCGGGGGGGCGCCCGCATATTCTATGGAGAGTTCGTAAAAACTCTCCGAAATTCTCCTGTTTTCCGTAATCCTCGATGTTATCTGCCGCATCTTTTAATCATCCCCCGACAGGATTTTCCGCCATCCATCCCCGGAATATTCCTTTTTCTGCAGCAG
This sequence comes from uncultured Spirochaetales bacterium, assembly GCA_964512945.1. GTDB lineage: Bacteria > Spirochaetota > Spirochaetia > CAZEKV01 > CAZEKV01 > CAZEKV01. Next base: position 2,958 of record CAZEKV010000159.1, read on the forward strand.
GGAATCCTCGAGAAACAGGGTCATATTTTTTATCCTGTTCGTTGTGGAGGGACTTACCACATGTTCGATCCTGCATGCCTGTTCTTCCGCATCCTTATCGCTCAGCAAAAGGATGTTCAGGAGAAATCTTTTGAGAATACTATGGCGTTTTTGAACCGAACCGGCGATCCTGCATCCCGATTTTGTAAGGATAATAAAGGAATTCTTCTCATATTCAATAAGCCCCTTTTCCTTTAAATTCCTCAACGCCCCCGATACCGAGGGCATTTTAATTCTCAGGAATTCCGCTATATCTTTTACCCGTGCAACCCTGTTTTTCTTTTCTAAAAAGAGTATGCATTCAAGATAGTCCTCAAGACTGGGGCTAAGGTTTTTTTCACTTATAAACATCGGGTTTCAATATACAGGATAATTCCCTGCAGATCAACACAACGCATACCCTTAAGGGGGGGATTCGGGAGGTAATCAGGAATCCACGGATTGGATTAATACCGGAATCTTGTTTCTGCAGGAAAGGGGTACTGCCAGTGTTTTATGCCTTGATGTATGACCCCTTGTTATTTCCATTGAGGATTTCGGACAGCCTATCTGTCTGGAAATAAAGGCGATAAGCATCTTGTTTGCCTTTCCCTTTTCGGGCCGGGCCTTTATTTTTAGGATGATCTCCCCGTTTCTGAATCCCGAAAGCATATTTTTTGCAGAACCCGGGATTATTTTCAGATTAATAAGAATTCTATCATTAACTATTCTGAAATTATTTTCATTTTTCATGGCATTTTTTCATCTTTTCATCAAAAATAATCCCGCAGGAGATATTCTCCCACCATATCTTTGAGTTTACATCTATTTTCATGGAGATAAGGCGGCTTAATCTCCAGCGGAGGGGCTCCGGAATCCTGATATCTTCAGGATCCGGTCCGTTAGTGTTTTCTACAGCCGCCAGGAAAAACCCCGGGAATTCCTCAAAGAGTTTTTCCGCCCCGGAGGCGGGGGGTAAAACAGCCTCAAGAACCCCGGCTCTGAGCCTGCTCCATTCGCTATGCTCGTTTATCCCCAGAAACAGACCCCCGCTTTTGATAAAAACCCTGTTTGTGGAAAACCCCCCGGGGGAATTCTCCGCAATCGAGAAAAGCACCTCCCTTGAAGCCTCCCTGCTGCTGAAAACAAGGGGAAGAACGGGGGGAAAGGCCATGGAGGATATCAGGGCAAAATCACGCAAAAGCCGGCACTGGATATCGGAGACAACCCGCCCGATATTCCCCGGGGGGGATAAAGCCGTCAGGTAGATAGTAGAGGCGCGATGCCTTGCGTCTCTACTATCTACCGCCGCAGGCATCACCTCGTCCTGCAAAGGCGGAAACCGAGATCGCCGCTCTCGAAAGGCGGATTGCTGCTGTCCAGGTAGCCAACCTGCAGGATGCCCGCGTGGCTGTTCCAGCCGCCGCCGCGAAAAACCCGGAGCGAGCCGCTGACAGTAAAGCACCACTCCCATACATTACCGCTCATGTCAAACAATCCCAGATCATTGGCCTGCTTGGTTCTGACGGCTGCCAGTTCCGTAACACCGGTTGATGGCCAGCCGCTGCCGCTCCAATAGTAGCTATACACCGCTACAGCGTCGTTAGCGCTTTTACCAGGATCGCCGCCGCTGCCTGATGCATCGTTATAAAACGTAGTTGCATCACTGGCAGAATTTCCTCTGGTATACCATGGGTTATTGTAACCGCTCACTGTGTTAACGGCATCATTCCTGTAGCGCGCCGCATACTCCCACTCATAACTCCGGGGCAAACGGTAGCCGTTTTTGCTTGCATCCTCGGTTGTCTCACCTTCCTGCCATATGCCATCATTTGCAGTCCCGCCTCCACTTCCGTCATCTACCCATTTATGCACAACATTAGCCGCGGTTCCATCCCGCATCTCGGTCAGCCAGTTGCAGAATATAATAGCCCCGTACCAGCTGATACAGACTACAGGATGATCATCATAACCGTTGTCCACCGTAAAATGACCGCTGCCGTCATAATTTACCTTGCAGTAACTATAATCCAGACCCAGCAGCTCCCGGCCACCGTGTTTAACCGTGGTTGTGCTCAGATAGTTATGGGCGCTGCTGTTGCTTGTAT
>CAZEKV010000160.1:0-5053 GCA_964512945.1 uncultured Spirochaetales bacterium
TTTCTTATTTTCTAAATAATTCAATATCTTTTCTTGATATCCCGGATATAGTCGAGGCTACCCTTGAAAAAGCCTGGGATAATCTGCTATCTTCATTCGAACAAGTTAAAGATGCAAACCTGAGAGCACATAATGCAGCTTGCAGGGCAGCATCTAAATTTATCAAGGAGTAAAAATCATCAATACCATAATTAATATTCTAATAGGATTGTCGGGACTTTCAATGATAGTACTTGTCCATGAGGCAGGACATCTTATTGTCTCAAAAATCCAGGGTGTAACTGTAGAGGTATTTTCAATAGGAATTGGAAAAAAATTATTCAGTTTCAGAAAAAATGATACCGAATACAGAATATCTCTTTTCCCGCTTGGAGGATACTGCAAATTGAAGGGGAATGATGAATTAAAGCAGGCTATTGAAGATGATCTCGACTCAATCCCTGCCGCGAAGGGATCCATCTACTCCCTATCACCCCTGAAACGTATTCCCATCTTCCTGGCCGGTCCCGTTTTCAATTTCCTCCTTGCATTACTGCTTCTTGTTATTTGTGAATTTATACCATTTTCATATTCAAGCCCCGGCAACAAAATAATACTTTTGTCCGACTACAACATGACTGAGAATACAGACGAGGTCTATCCTTCCGATAAAGCCGAATTAAAAACCGGAGATACTATTATCAATTTTAATGGATCCGGTATCAAGACTTTTTACGATTTGCAAAATGCTGTGAGGCATTTTTTGGGAGGATCTGCCTATATAATCGTTCGAAGAGAAAATGAGGAAAAAAAGCTGCTTATAAAACCAGACCTGAATAAAAACGGCCAATACTTAATCGGAGTAATTCCGTGGTACGAACCTGAGAGCTTCTCTATAGTTAAAAATTCAATTGCAGATAAAGCCGGCTTGAGAGCAGGGGATACCATACTTAAAATAAATGGACACAGAATAAAAAACAACCTTGATGTTAGGCGGTTTTTTGGCGAAAAAAAACTTGAAATCAAATATCGGCGTAACAATGAAATTCTTATTTCTTCCCTGCTGATCGATAACTCTACCGGTATTGATAATTCAATCGAACACTTCGGAATAATATACCGAACGGGTCTCTACAAAAAACAAGTAAATAACATTTTTAGCGCTGTAGGCCACGGTTTTGGTGAGGCTTTTTTTATCCTTTTCAAAACGGTTCAAGGGCCGTTCCTGCTTATTTCGGGTAAAATAGATCCTGCAGAAAACCTTGCGGGTCCCATCCGTATACCGGTTCTTCTGGGTGAGATGACTTCCGCCTCTTTCAAAGCCGGAGGGTTTGTTATGAGTATTCTCAACTTTTCAAAGATGATATCGATGCTCTGCATCGCCTTCTTTTTTATGAATCTTTTGCCTATTCCAGCCCTGGATGGGGGGCATATTTTGATCTCGATTATTGAAGGGATCAAAAGACGCCCGATAAAACCAAAAAATTTCTATCGGTATCAACTTGCAGGACTTTTTCTAATTATTGTCCTTGCGTGTTTTATAATTCTTAATGATATAACATCCATTAGACGAGGTATGATGTAATGAAAGAAATAAAATGTTATTGCAATAATCCAATCAAAATCGATTTTCCCGATCAAATAAATCTGGAAACCGACCCCGGATATGAAAAGGAAATTCTCGATGGTAACTTTATGACATTTAAGTGTACCGAATGCGGCAAGGATTTTAAGCCGGAACTTCCTGTCAGATTAGTTGATAAAAGCCGGGATATTGATATTCAATTTTTACCCGAACTTGACCGCAGAGCTTTTTATAATAAAAAAATTCAATTTAAAAATATAAAAAGAATTGCTATCGGATTTCCTGAATTGCTGGAGAAATTTATCATTATTAATGAGGGCTTAAAAGACGAAATTATTGAATTGATTAAATTCTACCTGATAAGCAAAATCCCGGACAAAGAGAGCTGTTCCGAAATTAATATTTTCTTTGATTATCTGAAAGACAACACCCTCTTTTTTAATATACTTGGTTTGAAAAAAGACGAAGTCGGGATATCACGTATACCTTTCTCCTTCTATCTCCAAACATCGGAAGAAATTGACAGCAAAAGAGATACAGAACCCTTCAAAAGCTTTCTGACTCCGCCCTATGTTTCGATTAACAACATTTGATGCCCGATAGGGAAAATGGGTTCCGGATTAGAAATCTTCATGTGCGGGGTTTTTCCCGATTCTGTCAATCGCCGCACTTACGGCCTCTTTCAAGTGATCCTGGTATTCAGTACCCTCGATTGTTTTTGTATACATTTCACCAACTAGCGAGACCTTGTACATGGGTTTGATATTGTTAAGGGAAAAAGCAGCTATATCAAGAATGCAATCCTGACATTTGCATATCTCACTATTCTCTTCGGAATTAAGCTGCCTCTCCATCTCCTCGAAAACAAATTTTTCAGATTGATTCTTAAGATACTCAAAATCATATTCACTTTCCAGAGCCATTTTTTACCCTCTTATACAATACATTATCTATACAGACAGAGCCTATTATCAAGACGAATCACGCGAAAGCTGCTCAAATTTTGTATATTTGGGTATAAAAGCAATTTTTATTGTACCAACGGGGCCATTTCTTTGCTTTGCAAGAATAACCTCCGTTTCGATATTGTTCATCCCGGGACTCCCCGGTTCCCTGTCCACTCCCTTTTCCCTGTGCAGGAATATTACAACATCCGCATCCTGTTCTATCGAGCCGGATTCCCTCAAATCAGCAAGAGTCGGACGTTTGCCCTCAGATTCCCTTCTAACCTGAGAAAGTGTCACAACAGGGAGTTCCAGCTCTCTGGCAAGAGCCTTCAGGGATCTTGAAATTTCCGCTATCTGTTCGTGTCTCGGAATATCCGATCTCTCTGCACCTATCAAGGTAATATAGTCTATAAAGATAATTTTGATACCTTCCTGCTTTTTCATCCGTCTTGCCTGTGCTCTCAAATCCAGCAGTCTAATATTCGGTGTATCATCAATAAACAAGGGTGCCTCATATATTCGGCCCGCAGCTTCCGTTAGATTATGAAAATCAGAAGGACGCAGCATCCCCGTCCTGAGCAATCCGGAATTTATCCTTGCCTCACTGGATACCAGTCTCTGCATCAATGCCATACTCGACATTTCCATTGTGAAAAAACCTACGGGTATTTTATTCCTGATGGACATATTAGCCGCCATGGATAAGGCAAGTGCGGTTTTTCCAACTGAGGGTCTTGCTCCTATAACAATAAATTCCGAATCCTGAAAACCACTGGTCATGGAATCCAGATCTTCAAAACCTGAAGAAATACCGGTGTATGCATCTTTTGTATGGTAGACTTTTTCTATCGATTCTATTGCCCCGGGGACAATCTCGCGCATACTTTTGTAGGAGTTTGTCTTCTGATTATCTGTTATATCAAATATCTTTTTTTCAGCTTCCTCGATAATCACACGACTATCTTTTGAATCGTCATGGGCTTCAGCAATTATTTCATTTGCTATTTTCAGAAGCCCCCGCCGTATACTACACCCCTGAACTATCCTGGCGTAGTATTCAACATTAGCACTCGTTGGAACAACGGATATCAATGTCGAAATATAAGCCGCCCCCCCGCATGAATCCAGACAATTTTCATTCTGGAGTTCATCAGAAAGGGTAATAAGATCGGCAAACTCACCTTTATTGAAGAGCTCAACTACAGCCTTAAATATCTTTTGATGGGAACTTTTATAGAAATCCTTATGCCTTAAATACTGCAGAACAACGGATATAGCCTCCGAATCTATTAAGAGAGCCCCAAGAGTAGCCCTCTCCGCATCAATATTATGCGGAGGAATTTTATCTTTTAAGGATTCCTGCATCATTTTAATACTTTTTACTAACTATCCTTTTTCATTATCTATGACATCCTGTTTTGTCTCAGAATCAGGTTTTGTCTCCGTTTCAGTCTTTGTTTCAACCTTCGCTTCAGTCTTTGTTTCAACCTTCGCTTCAGTCTTTGTTTCAGCCTTCGTTTCAGCCTTCGTTTCAGTCTTCGTTTCTGCTTCAGCTTTGCCTTTTTCCCCTGCTGTATCAGCTTTCGGCTTTTCCTTTTTTTTCTTATCACCGTCCTCTGCTTCAACAATTACCTTTAAACTGGCCGATTCGTTTTTATAAAGCTTTACCCTGACCCGGTATTCCCCAAGACTCTTTATAATATTCTCAGGAATCTCAATTCTTCTTTTTTCAATTGAAAAACCACTCTTCTTCAATTCATCAGATATTGCAGCATTATTAACCGAACCAAAGAGTTTTCCCGACTCCCCCACGGTCATTTTTAGTCGCACTTCAAATTCTTCAAGTTTTTCTTTCAAACCGAGGGCTATTTTCCTCTTTTCTTCTTTCCTTTTTTCAATTGCATCCCTTTTTTGCTCAAACATGGCGATATACTGCTTTATGTACGGGACAGCAATTTTCTGTGGAATCAGATAATTCCGCCCATATCCATCAGCCACCTGACAAACATCCCCTTCCTCACCAAGACTGGGAACATCTTTATTAAGAATCACTTTCATATCGATCAACTCCTCTCTATATTTCTATATTTTATCCATATCTCTGAAATACCTATTAAAAGGACTCCAAATAATATTAATATATTAAAAAGCGGCACCATCAGTATCGCTACTATCCCAATTATAAACAGCAGACTCATCCAACCGGAAGTAGTTCTTTGCCTCAGGATATGCTTTACTATTCCAAGCCCCTGCAGCCAGAATAACGAAAAAAATATCAGCGCAATATTAGAACCAAAATACCCGGGGACAGGGTTGGAACTAATTTTTTCTATAACCAGAAAAAGCAGACCTAAAAGACCCGGCCATATCCAGGAATCAGATACCTTGAAATTGATTAACCAGTCGTTCTCCTTACTTTTCTTACTCTTCTTATCAAAAAGTAATTTATTGATAAACCTCGCTATCCCAAACCCCAAAAGCAATATAATAAAATAAAAAAACAGATAAACCTTTAATACCATTTCTTCCGGTTTCATATTCT
>CAZEKV010000161.1:0-4979 GCA_964512945.1 uncultured Spirochaetales bacterium
CCTTGGGAATGATGCCCACCTTACCTTTCATACCCATGAAACCGCCGGAACCAGCATACTGGCTTACAAGGCGGCGCTTGATGCGGGGGTTACCCAGATAGATCTTTCCATGGTTCCCGTATCGGGGGGAACCGGCCAGCCGGATATAATAACAATGTGGCATGCCCTGCGCGGAACCGAGTATGACCTCGGTATCGATATTAATAAGGTTTTAAAGGCCGAAGAGGTCTTTAAGGACTGCATGAAAGACTATTTTATGCCCCCTGAGGCAAAGAAAGTTGAACCACTGATACCATTTTCTCCAATGCCGGGAGGCGCATTAACCGCCAATACCCAGATGATGAGGGACAATGGATTGATGCATAGATATAATGAGGTTGCTGCGGCTATGGGCGAGGTAGTTGAAAGAGGGGGATTCGGAACATCGGTTACTCCGGTTTCTCAGTTCTATTTTCAGCAGGCTTTCAATAATGTAATGATAGGGCCATGGAAGAAGATAGCCCCGGGTTATGGTAAGATGGTTCTTGGTTATTTTGGGAAGACCCCCGTAGCGCCGGATCCCGAGATTGTCAAACTTTCCATGGAACAGCTGGAGCTTGAAACGACAACTGAAATTCCCGTTGACATTAATGATGCGGATTCCTCGAAGGGGCTTGATGTAGCCAAAAAACTTCTCAAAGATGCCGGCCTGCCGGTTACAGACGAAAACTCTTTCATAGCTGCAACCTGTAAGGACAAGGGTATTCTTTTCCTTAAGGGCGAGGCAAAGACAGGTGTCAGAAAGAATGCAGAGGTTTCTGAGGCTGCCGGTGATAGCGAGGGCTATACTGTTTCGGTTAATAGTAAGACCTACGGGATCAAGCTTGAGGGGGACAGGGCTGTTGTTAATGGAAAAACATACAGTATAAGCGTTAAAAGCGGTATTGAAAAATCCACCGGTGGAGGATCCGGGAAGAAGGCCGGAGGGGTCAGCGAGATCCACGATCTGGATGCCCCAATGCCCGGTCTGGTGCTGAGAATCTGTGTTGCTGAGGGTGATTCTGTTAAATCCGGGGATACAATCATGGTTCTTGAAGCGATGAAGATGGAAACTCCGATTACAGCCCCCTGTGACGGAACGGTTTCAAGTATTCCTGTCAGTCAAAGCGATCAGGTTAAAGCCGGACAGCTACTCGCTGAAATAACAAAGTAAAGGAAGAATTATGGATAAATTACTTGATGCTTTAATAAAATACTGGGCTTCGACAGGAATAGCAAATGCCGCCTGGCCGGCTTATGTAATGATGGGGATAAGTCTCCTGCTTATTTTTCTCGCAATAAAAAAGGATTTTGAACCCCTTTTGCTCATTCCTATAGGTTTTGGAGGACTTCTTGCTAATGTCCCCTATCCCCCGGAGCTTGTTAACAATGTTGCCCATTCCATCAGTGTTGTATCGAATGGCATGGTTCACGTAAGCGAGCAGGGGGGAGTTCTGGGTATGATTTCCGGTATGGGTATAGAGACCGGTCTTTTTCCTCTCCTTATTTTTATGGGAGTTGGTGCAATGACTGATTTCGGACCCCTTCTGGCCAACCCCAGGACAGCCCTTCTGGGTGCTGCCGCTCAGTTTGGTATTTTTACGAGTCTTATAGGAGCCCTGATTCTTGCTAATTTTTTCCCAGGTGTTTTTAAATACAACCTGAGCGATGCGGCGGCCATCGGAATTATAGGGGGAGCGGACGGTCCTACGGCTATTTTCCTGGCAACCAAATTGTCCAGAGATTATCTGGGAGCAATTGCTGTTGCCGCATATTCCTATATGGCATTGGTGCCTATTATTCAGCCCCCGATTATGAGATTACTTACTACCAAAAAAGAGCGAGAGATAAAAATGGAACAGCTCCGTCATGTCTCCAGGACGGAAAAGATTGTATTTCCCATAATAGTGTTTATTCTTTGCTGGCTGCTTCTTCCCTCGGCTACTCCTCTTATTGGAATGCTGATGTTCGGCAATCTTTTAAAGGAATGTGCCGTTACCGACAGGCTTTCAAATACTGCTCAAAATGCGCTTATGAACGCCGTTACTATTTTACTTGGTTTGGGAGTGGGCTCAAAGCTTGCCGCTGATAAATTCCTCAGACCCGAAACCCTCGGGATTCTCGGCCTTGGTTTGTTTGCTTTTTGTATAGGAACCTCTTCCGGGGTTCTCCTGGCGAAATTGATGAATGCTTTTTCCAGGAAGAAAATTAATCCGCTTATTGGAGCTGCGGGGGTTTCCGCTGTGCCTATGGCGGCTCGTGTAGCCAACAAGGTTGGTCTGGAAGAAAATCCGAATAATTATCTATTAATGCACGCTATGGGACCGAATGTAGCGGGAGTAATTGGGTCGGCTGTTGCTGCCGGGGTATTGCTTACTCTTGTTCCCCGTTTGATGGGGGGTTAAGTCCCGGTCTTCAGGGTATAAAAAAGCCGCAAGGAATTGCGGCTTTTTTATTACTAAAAGTAGAATTACTGTTCGAATAAGTTGACTGAAATAAGAATATATACTTTACTTATGGAATGTTTAGAAGATTGGTGCCTTCTGTTCCTGTTTTCCTTGTTATAGCAGTTGTTGCTTCAGTGGCCTGCCGCTCTCTTCCTGATCCCGAAGAGGAGGGCGATTCTTTATTTGTTTTAATATCCGAGAATCCGGCATCGGATACAGGGAAAACAAAAAAATGGGTTGACACTTTTAATTTTCAGGGTAAGACACCATTTTCTATTAAGATTGGCAGAAAGGAATATGAACTCCATTACCGAAAAGTAAGACCTGGTAAATACAGGATCATTGATAGGATATTTGAGAACGGAAAATCAAAAGAGAATCTGAAAATACCCCTAAAAAAAGAATTCGAGATAAAGCCGAATTCAATCTATCTTTTTCCCTTGAAAATTATGGATCAAGTGGACATCAGGGGTGAATTTTCAACAAAATGGAAGAAACTGGATAACAATGATCGTAAGAAGGCTGCCGAAGGACTCGAGGATTATCTGGATTTTCAGAAATGGGAGACAAAGACCTGCTATGGTTTTGGTTCCTGTAAGCCGGTGTTTCTAAAAACAATAATGAAGCAGTTGACCGAGGAAAAAAAACAAAACGCCAATGAAATGGAGGAGGAAAGAGAGAAGACCCTGCTTGTATTTTTCCCATTTAAAAATATCGGTGCCGGCAATGCTGATTATATAAAATCTCTTTTTTCAGAGCTTATAACGGCGGGTCTCTCCAGGCAAAAAAAATTATCGGTAGTTTTCGGTCCTAAAAATATGGATGACGGGATATTTGCCTACGCCAGGGAGAAAAGGGCGGATTATCTGATAAGCGGGAAGTACCTCCTGACCGATGAAAAACTGATTGTCCATGCCTCCCTCTATGATTCAAAAAAGGAAATGGTAAAGACGAGTATATTACTTACGGGCAGAGGCGGTCTGTCTATTTATGACTCAATAGATAAAATGACAGATGAATTGCTTCTTAAAGTTACCAGAGAACTCCCATGGCTGGGGACAAGCCTTGAAGAAAGCAGACGGCTGACAGAGAAGGCTGTAATATCAAAGCGCCTTGAAAGGCATCATACAATAGGGATTAATTTCCTCGAAAGTCTGATTTATGACAGGAATCCTCGAGGAGGCTATAACGGCGGCATGCGTTATCAGGGGGTTGGTTTTGGAGTCGGCTTTACTTATGAATATACCTTTAAAAAATCCCCATTTTCGTTAGCGGTAAAGGTCAATCCTGTTTTTCCGAGGGTATCGAACGAACGGAGTTCGAAGATTCATATCTTTGAACTCCCGATTTTATTCGGCCCTCAATACTCCTTCTACAGGAGGAGGAGTGAGGCCTATCTTGGCTTGCTAACTTCTTTTAGATACATAAGCCCCTATCCCCCCGAAAATCATTCTGCTGCTTTTACCTTTGGTATGGATATTGATACAGGCGTCAAAATATACAGTTACAGGAAATTTAGTCTTCCCTCAAGTTTTTTTAACTTTGGAACGATGATAAGCCTGTTTAAATGTAAATACTATGATTCCGCCATAAGGGAATTTCCTGTTGAATTCCTGTTTTATATGGGTTTTGGGAGCCGCCTGTGAAAAGACAATTTCTTTTTATGCTGATAATATTTCTCATGGCTCTAATTACAGCTTCCGCTGAGAGGGGAAAGATGGTTCCCCGGAGGGTCTTTTTTCATTATTCAACGTCTGTACCCGCGAGGGATAACAGGGAATTCCTTTCATCAATATCTGAATTTTTGTATACAAATATATCATCACTACAGCCCATTGTAAGGGTAGATAGTCCCGACACAGCCAACTCCAGTGTTCAGATCGGTTTCAAAAAGTATAAAACCTACGTTGTAGTATCTGTTGTTCTCTTCCATGGGAAAACCAGGAGGCTTGCCAGAGATTTTAAAGTTATGAATGATATGAAAAATGTAGATGGAGTCGTAAATTCAATAAACGGGATTTCCAGAATTCTTGCAAAAGAATTAACAATGGTAAGATCCGAAACCAGAATTCTTTTAAGGGAAGATAAAGACAAAAAAAAGCGGCGCTGCGAATTCACCTTCTGGCTAAGCGGATATTCCCAGATTGTTTATCAAGAAAGGAATGGGGAGCTTATAATTAACAATAGGTTTCATATCTTTCCTGTCGCTATTGAGTTCAGCTATTATGTTTCCAGAAGGTTCGGATTCCTACTCTCTTCAACGTTTACAAAGGATCAGCGCTGGGATAAAAATATTTTTGTTCCCGGGGTGGGGATATGTGTATCAAATGATGACTTTATTTCTCCCGGTTTTTCAATAGTATATAATGCCGGTTTTTTGGTGTTTGAATCCGGAAGATGGAATCTGATCCCCTCATTTACAATAGCACCTACCCTGATGATAAGAATCAAACCTTTTTTAAGCCTGAAAACAAAAGCAGCCTTTACTGTAATCTTTATCGAGACAGATTAACC
>CAZEKV010000162.1:0-4943 GCA_964512945.1 uncultured Spirochaetales bacterium
TCGTCTATCAGTCAAAATTCCCGATTTTAAACCTATATCTATTGACATAACTATCCTTAATTACTATACAAAGCCCCGAAGGTAGTATGTAAATTTTATTATGCAAATGGAGTAACCGGACATGATAACAGCCAGTAATATTAGCTTGTCTTACAGCGGGCGTACATTGTTCAGGGATGTAAATATTAAGTTTTCTCCGGGAAATTGTTACGGGCTTATCGGAGCCAATGGTTCCGGGAAATCTACCTTTTTGAAGATTCTTTCAGGCGATATCGAACAGGACGGAGGAGAGGTAATAGTAACACCCGGAGAGCGGATCGCAGTTTTGAGGCAGGATCATTTTGCTTTCAATGATTATTCAATACTATCTACAGTAATGATGGGCTATAAAAAACTCTACGATATAATGTCAGAAAGGGATGAAATATATGCACGGGAGAATTTTTCTGAAGAGGATGGGATTAGAGCCGCTCAGTTAGAGAGTGATTTTGGAGATTTAAACGGATGGGAGGCAGAGTCCGATGCGGCCAGGCTTCTTGCGGGCCTCGGAATCCCTGAAGAAATACAGCAGAAAAAAATGTCGGAGGTAGAGGATAACATAAAAATAAGGGCATTGCTTGCTCAGGCTCTTTTTGGGGATCCCGAAAATCTTCTTCTTGACGAACCTACAAACCACCTCGATCTTGAGTCAATAATGTGGCTTGAGAATTTTCTGCTGCAATTCAAGAATACTGTAATTGTTGTATCTCACGACAGGCATTTTTTGAATAAGGTATGCACCAGTATAGCCGACATTGATTATGAAAAAATCGAGCTTTACGTAGGCAATTATGATTTCTGGTATATGTCCAGTCAGCTTGCGAGAAAGCAGAAAAAGGATGAAAAAAGAAAAAGAGAGGATAAAATTGCCGAGTTAAAGGAGTTTATACAGAGGTTCAGTGCCAATGCGGCAAAATCAAAACAGGCTACATCCAGAAAAAAATTAATTCAAAAACTGACAATAGATGATATTAAAGCCACATCAAGAAGATTCCCCTACGTTAATTTCAAACCTGAGAGAGAATGTGGAAAAAATATTCTTACAATCGAGAATTTGAGTAAGAAAATTGACGGTGTGGGAACGATAGAAGATTTCAGCCTGACAGTTAATAGCGGAGACAAGATAGCTTTTGTCGGAACAAACCATATGGCAAAAACATTATTGTTTCAGATTATTTCTAAAGAGGTAGAACCTGATTCGGGGAGCTATACCTGGGGGGTGACTATAACGCCTTCTTATTATCCAAAAGATAATTCAGAATATTTTGATAATGATCTTGATATACTTAACTGGTTGCGCCAGTATTCAACAAATCAGGAAGAAACATATATCCGTGGTTTTCTTGGAAGGATGCTGTTTTCCGGCGAGGATTCTTTCAAAAAGGTAAAGGTTCTCTCAGGAGGGGAGAAAGTACGCTGTATGCTCTCAAAGATGATGATGTCGGGTGCGAATGTGCTTATATTTGATGAACCGACCGGTCATCTTGATCTTGAGTCAATAAATGCTTTGAACAACGGACTTGTAGATTTTTCCGGCGTTATTCTTTTTACATCCCACGATCATCAATTTGTAAATACAGTTGCAAATAGAATAATAGAGTTCACCCCGGATGGAATAATTGATAAGGTGATGACTCTTGATGATTACCTTGCCAATGAGGAAATCCGGGAGTTAAGGGACAGGATGAACCACAGCCGTAAACGTCTTACGATCTAAGGGAAACTGTATTACTCATCCTGGTTCCGGCAGGACGCTATATTTTAATTTAGCCTCAGGAGAACCTGCAGAGATATATGAAAAGAAGAAGGTAACAAGTAGCAGCAATTCGGAATACGGTAATTTTTCTACTATCTTATCGTATCATTATATTATAAGGAGAAATTTTCTATGAAGAATTCGTTATTGCAAACAGCACGATACGGCTACCACCCCAAACTCCCTTCAATACTGAAAGGGGAAGCATCGAAAATCAGCCCGGAATTTGGGGAGCCAACGGAATCTGTTTCAGACCAGGTAAAGTTAAAACAAATTTTTGAGAAAACATACGGTAGACCAATAGTAGAATTTGTCCCGGGAGAAAGGGAAGATAACAACAGAAAAATAAATGTTGGGGTTATCCTGTCCGGAGGTCAGGCTCCTGGTGGACATAATGTAATTGCCGGACTTTTTGACGGCATCAGAAAAGGGAATAAGCTGTCGAAATTATATGGTTTTCTAAAAGGACCCTCCGGAATAATTAATGGGGATTCTATTGAGATTACACCTCAGTATATTGATCAATTCAGGAATACCGGCGGTTTTGATATAATTGGTTCGGGGCGGACGAAACTTGAAAATGAAGATCAATTCGACAAATGTATTGCTGAATGCAAAAAAAAAGACATTACCGCTATCGTTGTAATAGGGGGTGATGATTCCAATACCAACGGTGCTATTTTAGCAGAATACTTTCAAAAAAAAGGGGAATCAATACTTGTTATCGGGGTTCCAAAAACAATAGATGGGGATCTTAAAAATGAACATATAGAGATTTCTTTTGGATTTGATACTGCAACAAAGACCTATTCTGAATTAATTGGTAATATTTGCCGCGATGCAAATTCTGCGAAGAAGTACTGGCATTTTATAAAACTAATGGGAAGATCGGCATCACATATATGTCTTGAATGTGCCTTACAAACACAGCCCAACATATCATTGATATCGGAAGAAATAGAGGCAAACAGGAAAACTTTAAATGATATTGTTAATGATATAATAAAAGTTATTATCGGCAGATCCAGAAACGGTGAAAATTTTGGCGTAGCTCTTGTGCCTGAAGGATTAATCGAATTTATCCCGGAAATGAAGAAACTCATTTCTGAATTAAATGATATCCTCGCTGAGCATTCATCGCATTTTGCAACCCTGACTACTTTTGAGGCTCAATCACTCTGGGTAAATAAAAACCTTTCGAAAGATTCTTCTTATGCTTTTTCTTCTCTCCCGATGGACATACAAAGGCAGCTTTGTATGGATAGAGATCCCCATGGAAATGTCCAGGTTTCAAGGATTGAGACTGAAAAATTATTAATAGAGATGGTTGGTGAAAAATTAAAAGAAATGAAAACCGAGGGACATTTTAATGGTTCCTTTAATGCGATAAATCATTTTTTCGGCTATGAGGGGAGGTGTGCTTTCCCTTCAAATTTCGATTCTGATTACTGTTATTCTCTCGGTTATAATGCCTTTTTTCTGATTGCTGCAAACCTGACAGGATATATGTCGTCAATTAAGAACCTTGCCGCACCGGTAGAGGAATGGATTCCGGGGGGAATCCCCATGACTATGATGATGAATCTGGAACAACGCCATGGAGAACTTAAGCCGGTAATAAAAAAAGCTCTTGTGGAATTAAAAGGTAAGCCCTATAAAGAATTTGCAAAAAACAGAGAGGAGTGGGCTATTAAAACTTCTTATCTCTTTCCAGGTGCAATTCAATATTACGGTCCTGATGATGTCTGCAATATGCCGACTAAGACATTGTTGCTGGAACAAAATAGATAGTGAATATGGAATGGAACTACCGCTGGGTTTATTGTTCTTGAAAAATCATTCTCCCGCAGTTATACTCTGTCGGAGCGGTCGTTTTTATATTCAGGGAAGCAATATATGAAAACAGCAAAAGCTTTTTCTCCTGGTCATATAACCGGACTTTTCTTTATGTGTCTCGGCCATGAAGACCCTCTTTTTAACGGATCTCTTGGAGCGGGCGTTTCTCTTTCTCGTGGTGTTACAACCCACGTCTCCTGTGATGAGGCTTTCTCAAAGGGAATCTCCATATCAATTAACGGTCAAAAACGTAGTGACGCTATTGTTTCCAAAAAAGTTCTTGATCTTTTTTTTTCAGGAACAGGATTGTCTCTTAACGGGAGGCTCAGGGTTAACCATGTCATAGATATTCCTCAAGGATCGGGCTTCGGGTCAAGCGGAGCTGCTGCCCTTAGTTTATCAATTGCATTGAACGAACTTTTTAAAACAAATATCAGTATTATAGAGGCAGCTCAAATAGCACATGTTGCCGAAATTGAATGTTCCACGGGTCTGGGAACAGTGCTTGGTGAGATGGCCGGGGGACTAAAAATTTCCACTGTTCCGGGGGCTCCGGGCATTGGCAAAACAAAGCCGATTTCATATTCAGAAAATCTTTCGGCAATATTTCTAACTTTTGGAAAATATCCGACAAGCTCGGCTCTGAAAAATCCTGATATCAGAGAGACAATCAACAGCAATGGTAGAAAATACCTCGAAAAACTTGAAGCCTCCCCCTCGTTATCAAACTTTCTTTACTATTCCAGAGAATTTGCAGATTCTATCAATCTTATATCCAGCAGGGTTAGAGGGGTTCTCGATGATCTCGATATTGCTGATATAATGGGAAGTATGCTAATGTTCGGCGAGGCAGTGTTTACAATTGTTGATAATGAGAGACTTGAAAAAGTGGTTTCAATCTACAAAAAGCATATTAAAACCGCTTCCATAATGACTACAACCGTATCTGAAGATGGAGGGTATCTGATTGCTTGAAGCCCTTATCCCTGAGGATCATCCGAGATATCAATCGCTGATTACGAGGGAGAAAATAATAAGAGAATATCATACTAACGTGGTTGCTGAAGCAGGCCTGATTGCCCATGGGCGTGGAGAAGCCTTTGACTATCTTTTTGGGGAAAAAAGCCCCCCCTTTTCACAAAAATCGCTTCATGCTGCGGCATGCGCCCTTCTTACCGCCCAAAAACCTGTTATATCGGTTAATGGAAATATAGCTGCATTATGTCCTGTTGATCTTGTTGAATTGTCAAAGATCAGCGGGGCTTCTCTTGAGATAAACCTCTTTTACCGTACCTCCAAAAGAGAGAAAGCC
>CAZEKV010000163.1:0-4940 GCA_964512945.1 uncultured Spirochaetales bacterium
TGTTGTGGTTACAGGGTTTGTGATTTTGTCCGATTAATAAAGATTTGTTGTCATCCAAAAATGGATTTTACAGTCTGAAATATACATCGAGTTTGGAAACGGACTTCGGGCGGGCATATTTACCTGTTGAAATTGAGGTTGTCTGGATCAGGAGAAGCGGTCGCGATGAATCGGGATATTTTGCCCCGAATAAATAGCAGGTGAAGAGTGTGAAGATACTGGAAATAATTAAAAAGTGGTACAGAAAAAAAACTAAAAGTTGGGATGACATTTGTAACAGATGCGGTCTATGCTGCTATGAGAAAGAGGAGAATTCCAGCGGGGTGCTGGTTATAAACCTGAAAAAGCCCTGTTCTTTCTACAATGTATCTACCAGAGAATGTTTGGTTTTTGATAATAGATTTAAAAAAAACCGGCGTTGCAGAAAAGTCGGCATATTTCAGGCTCTTTTTTCCGCCTATCTTCCTGATTCATGTGCATATGTCTTGAAATACAGGGCAAAGATGGAGTTAATAAAAGATTGGAGAAATAAATGAAAAAAGTTTCGGGTACGAAAAAGAAAGTGTCAAAAAAAAGAGAAACCAGGAGAGATAAACTGGAAAAAGAGCTAAAAAAACAGATAAAAGATGTTGATGAAGAGGGTCTGGTTTTTTTGATTCGCCAGGCAAATACAATACAGTACAATATGAAGGTTGATGAATTGAATAAGGCTATATCAATCCCTGAAAAAAAATCTGTAAATAAAACTAAAAAGCCGGCTGATAGTGATGTTTATATTGAAAAAGGGGCTTTCGGTTCCAGTTACATCCTCGTTGTTGGTAGTGTCAGGAAGACCCTGGCTCAGTACGAAATGCTAAAACTGGTTAAATTGTCACATGCTGCTGCCGGTGAAGTTGATGGAGCCGGACGTGTATTTGCCTGGTTGAGAAAAGAAAGGGATGACATCCTTATGGATATTGGTGCGAGGAGCAGCCGCGATATTAGAATAATAGATATATATAAGTATTTGATAAAAAAATTCTCTTTAGAGAAATGAAGACAGGTATTTTGGGTATTTTGTACGTGGGGCTGAGTAATAAAAAATGGGAAGGGTTAATATTTATTACAACGGTGTTATAATATTGTCTTAGCGGAGCACACTGTGGAAAAAAATGAATATAAGGATAGCCTTAACACCGGCCTCGCCGAGGAAATAAGGGAAAATATTGAAGAACCCGAAATGTATAAAGTTGTTCTCTTGAATGATAACTATACTACAATGGATTTTGTTGTACAGATTGTTTCGGTTGTTTTCCATAAATCCGTTATAGAAGCGAATAAAATAATGATGGATGTTCATAAGAAAGGCAGGGGAATTGTCGGGATTTATACATACGATATTGCTGCTACAAAAATAATGCAGGTACATCAAATGGCAAAAGAAAAGCAGTTTCCATTAAAATGTATTATGGAAGAGGCGTAATAACTGATGAAGATTAACCAGGATCTGCAGGTAATTCTTAATGCCGCCTATGGAGATGCAAAAGAAAGGAAACACGAGTATCTCACACCTGAACATCTTTTGTATGCAGCTCTCTGTTTTGATTCTGCGAGATATATTATAAAAGACTGCGGGGGAAATCCTGATATATTAAAAAAGGATATCGAAAAGTTTTTTGAGAAAAGCATTCCGGTTGTCGATAATTCCGAGCCTGTTCAATCCCTTGAATTCCAGAGAGTAATAGAGCGGGCTATTTTTAACACAGAGAGTTCACAAAAAAGGGAAATAGATGTTTCGGATATTCTCGTCTCTATTTATGAGGGGGAAAAGTCTTTTGGGGCATATTATTTGAAGAAAAATGGTATAAAAAAAATAGATTTGCTCAGGACAATTTCCCATGGCATTCGGAATAATGATATCGGTAGTAGAAGAGAGTTTGATGAAGAACTGGAAAACAGTAAATATTTAAAGGGAAATCGCAGCAGGAGGGGAGCTCTTGCCCTCTATACCCAGGAGTTAACAAAGTCTGCCAGGGAGGGCAGGCTGGAACCTCTTATCGGAAGGGAAGATATTCTTGAAAGGATTATTCAGGTTCTCTGCCGGAGATTGAAAAATAATCCAATTCTTGTCGGTGATCCAGGTGTCGGGAAGACAGCTATTGTTGAGGGTCTCGCACAATTAATTGCAAGAGACGAGGTTCCCGAAATGTTGAAGGGTTTCAGAATTTTTTCACTGGATATGGGAAGTCTTATCGCCGGCACAAAATATAGGGGAGATTTTGAAGAGAGAATAAAGAATCTGTTAAATGAGCTAAAGAAAGAAGATAAGGTAATGCTTTTTATTGATGAAATCCATACAACAGTGGGTGCGGGAGCTGTTTCCGGGGGTTCTATGGATGCTTCAAATCTTTTAAAGCCATCTATTGCCTCCGGAAAGCTTAGATGTATCGGTTCCACCACTTTTGAAGAAGTGAAAAAATATTTTGATAAAGACAGGGCTTTTTCAAGACGGTTTCAGAAAATTGAACTTACCGAGCCATCACCCGATGAGGCATATATGATTTTGCAGGGAATAAAAGAAAAATACGAATCCTATCATAATATTCGTTTTACGGAAGAGGCATTACGAGCCGCTGTAGATCTCTCTCATCAATATCTTAATGACAGGCATTTGCCCGATAAGGCAATTGATGTTATTGATGAAACGGGAGCCTATATCCGCATTCTTTCATATAAGAATAAAGATAAGGATTCTGAACCGGTAGAAATTACCGAACATGACATTGAAAAAGTGATATCGAAGATGGCAAAAATACCGGAGAAATCCGTATCAACATCAGAAAAGAGCAGATTGCAGGGACTTGAGAATTCTCTCAAAGGGAAAATATTCGGTCAGATTGAAGCAGTTAAAACGGCGGTAAAGGCAGTAAAAAATTCACGGGCCGGTTTTCGTGATCCTGATAAACCTGTGGCTTCCCTGCTTTTTGTAGGTCCTACAGGTGTTGGGAAAACAGAGCTGGCAAGACAATTGGCTAAAGCCCTTGGTCTATCGATCCATCGTTTTGATATGAGCGAATACCAGGAGAAACATACTGTAGCAAGGCTGGTAGGATCCCCTCCCGGATATGTAGGATATGAAGAGGGGGGACTCCTTACCGATACTGTAAGAAAAACTCCCCATTCTCTGCTGCTTCTCGATGAAATAGAAAAGGCTCATGGAGATATATTCAACATTCTTCTCCAGATAATGGATTATGCCACATTAACGGACAGTGCCGGCAGAAAAGCGGATTTTCGTAATGTTATCATTATAATGACATCCAATGCAGGAGCCCGGGAAATAAGTAAATCTCCAATTGGATTTAAGAATCTGAGAATAAAACCCGGAGATAAAAGCATTGTAACTGAAGCGGTTAAAAAGACTTTTTCGCCTGAATTCCGGAATCGCCTTGATAGTATTGTTGTCTTTAATAATCTTGATAAATCAATTGTTTTAATGATTGTAGATAAAGAGATAAATCTTTTTAAAGAAATGCTTGAGAAAAAAGGCGTTGCACTCGATGTTACGCCTGAGTGCAGGGAATTCCTTGCAGCAGAGGGATATTCGGTCGAGTTCGGGGCAAGAAATATTGCGAGAGTGATTCAGGATAGGATAAAGTCCTTTTTTGTAGATGAAGTCCTTTTTGGCAAGTTGACAGCTGGAGGAAAAGCAGTTGTTGATGTGAAAGATGGTAAAATAACTATAAATGTTAAGAACTCCTGATTTTCCCTTCCCCGATGAAAAGAGCTTTTTTAGGTTCCCATCGGTGAGGGACGCAACACCGGAAGGAATTGTAGCTGTCGGGGGAGATTTATCCCCTGGTATGTTGCTTTCCGCCTACCGCCAGGGCATTTTTCCGTGGTTTTCGGAAGGGGATCCCCTTATGTGGTGGAGTCCCGATCCCAGGTTTGTTATGTTTCCGGAGAATATAAGAGTATCGAAATCGATGAAACGTATTCTGAAAAGGAAGAATTACAGAGTTACACTTGATTCAGATTTTGTATCTGTTATTGGACATTGTAAAATCGTTAAAAGAAAAAAGCAGGAAGGTACCTGGATTACAGGAGAAATGAAAAATGCGTATATTGAGCTTCATAAAATGGGATATGCCCATTCAGTAGAAACTTTCATCGATGGAGAACTTTCCGGAGGATTATATGGAATTTCCCTGGGGAGTTGTTTTTTTGGTGAATCCATGTTTAGTTTATATCCTGATGCCTCAAAAATTGCCTTGATTCTGCTTGTCTGGAGATTATTCGATGCAGGATTTACAATGGTTGACTGTCAGGTTTATACCCCCCATCTTGAAAGGATGGGAGCGGAGAATATCAGCAGGGAAACTTTTCTAAGGAAACTTGAAGAGGGACTCAAAAGGGACACCCTGAGAGGCTGCTGGGGAAAGGAATTCGCTGATTTTCCTGAATCCCGAGCCTACAATTCACTCTTTCTCTAATTCCTGTGAAGTTTTATGATAGGTGCTGAAAACTGTAATCTGAAGAACTAATTGCAAAATTACTGTGTCGGCACAATAAAAACCATATCCCCTTCTTCTGGTTGATTGCCGGCGTATATCTTCCCAATTTTTGCAATAATTTTGCCTGTGATAACTTTTGTTATTATCCCATTTGCAATATTCATTTCTTTTCCGTTGTTTGCTATCCTCCTTATTCGAATAGAAACACCTCTTTTAACAGTTATGCTGACATCCTGTTCAATGGTAAAATTACCGTTGGAAATCGCTGATATAGTCCCGAGGAATTTGTATCCCGGGAGAGAATCAAGCGGAGAAGCATCTGTACTGTAACTCTCATTATATGAATTATTCTTGTTTCCCATTTCCTTTATACTATTATAGAGGATACGTAGTTCGGGATTTTTTGATAGTTTTTCCATTATTTTCTTGTTTCTATTCTCCGATACA
>CAZEKV010000164.1:0-4836 GCA_964512945.1 uncultured Spirochaetales bacterium
AGGCCTCCGTACAGCCATTACTGTTCTGAAAAATGATATGGACGGCCCGTAAACGACCGTCCATCTATATTAATTCTTTATTTTATAGGTTTTTCTTTTGTATAATCGAACTTATCCGTAACTATCTTATTTATCAATGTAAAGACCAAGATGACCATAAACATAAGCCACGCAACGGCACTGGCTCTTCCAAACCTGGACATCTTAAACCCTAACAGCATAACAAGAAATGTGGATGTCATACCGGAATTCCCAATTCCTCCAAGACCCGCATATCCGCCGGTAAGGGCAAAAGGCTCGGCAAAAAGCTGCATCCCAAAAATAAGGGTTAGACTCATAGCAAAGAATATCATCGGTACCAGCATAGGCAATGTAATTGAAAGATGCTGCCTGACAATAGTCGCTCCGTCAATTTTAGCCGATTCGTACAATTCATTCGGTATCGCCTGTAAACCCGCAAGATATATTACCGTGTAGTATCCGATAAAACGCCAGTTAAGCAGAATGGAAACACTGACCTTTATCCCCACTGCACTCTGCTTCCACTTAAAGGCCTCAAAACCAAATGTCTTAAGTAAATAATTCAGCCATCCATAGTTAAAATCATAAAGCATTCCGAATATCATTGTTACTGAAACCGCATTTGTTATAAACGGCAAGAAATAGGTAGTCTTGAAAAAATCTTTCCCCCTAATTGTCCTGTTGTTCAACAACATCGCAAGGGGTATAGCAAAGAAATGCTGGGTAATTGACCCGAACAACAGAAATATCAATGTATTTACGAGCGATTTTATAAATAAAAGATCGGGGGATTTGGCCTTAAAAAACCTCGTAAAATTCTTAAAGAGTACAAATTCCTCAGGTCCGATATTCCTCCACTTGAAAAGCGATATTACCACGGAATACCCAATCGGAAATATTCCAAACACCATAAAGAGGAGAAAGAACGGACTTAAAAAGACATACGGTGCTATTTTTTGTTGATTTAATTTCATAGTTACTCCTTCCCCTATCCTTTTACACTGCCGGCAGTTAGATTGGATATTATGTGTTTCGAAAACAATATCAATATTATGGACAATGGCAATAATGCTATTACATTCCCCAGCATCATCGGCGGCATCTGAACATTCGACTTGGAAGATAAAGTCATTATAGCTACGGGCATGGTTGTATCCTCAAGTTTGGGAAGCATAATATATGCAAAGAGAAAATCATTCCACGAGCCGATAAAAGTCAGCATTCCAAGCACGGAGATCCCCGGCCGGGCAAGGGGGAACCCTATTCTAAGAAGTATTCCAAATTCGTTCATCCCGTCAATCCTGGCGGCATCGAGAAGCTCAGCGGGAACCGAAGTCTTTATAAACTGACTCATAAGAAAAATTCCAAAGGCATTTGCCATCCCCGGGAGTATAAATGGAAGCCATGTCCCGTACATACCGAAAAACTTTATCTCCTTAAAAAAGGGAACAATATTCAGCGTAGCGGGAATTGCAAAGGTAATAAGCATTATCTTAAACAATGTGTCTTTTCCGACAAACTTATATCTTGCAAAAGCAAACCCTCCCATAGTACAGAAAAAGAGTGTGGTTACCGTTGCCAGAACAGCTATTCCGATACTCGTCATTATATTGCGGCCAAAGGATATTTTATTGAATAAGGTGTTGGCATTCTCCTGCCAAAAATCCCCAAAAAACAAACGGGGAGGTATTGATATAAATTTTGAAGACTCCCAGCTTGCCATTACAAATACATAGTAAAAAGGGAAAGCAAAAATAAAGGCAAAAACTACAAGCAAGACATACATAACGGTACGACCGGCTATTCGAGTTGTTTGATTTAAATTCATTAGATTCTCCTGAAAGACAAAAAAGGGCCTGAAAAGCAGACCCTTTTATTTAAGCTATTAATCCCTAATTGCAGAAATTCCTTCCTTCGCGGCCTCATAAGCTTCGTCAACCGTTTTTTCACCATGGGCAACTTCTAAAACAAGCCCCTGCCAGATACCCTTTGCAAGCTGATCATATTCGCTTGAGTTAAGGGTTTCAAGATCCTTGGCTATATCGGCCATAATTTTTCTTGCCTTCTGTCCGCCAAAATATTCAACTTCTTCGTCCATTGCAGGATCATCATATACAGTTGATAATGCGGGAAATGATCCTATTCCTACAAAAGTCTGAAGCTGTGCTTCTTTGTTTGTACAGAAATACTTAAGGACTTCCCATGCAGCACCTTTCTGCTCAGCTGCTACAACAGCGGGTATACCGAGGAAACATCCCCCAACATTTACGCTTTTGCCGCCTGGTAATTTTGTAACTCTCCAGTTTCCAACCTGATCGGTCGATAGACTACCCTTAAGATCACCCTGAAACCATGCACCTTGAAGAGCTGTTACAAGCCTGCCATCATTGAAAGAAGCACACCACATATCATCCCACTCTTCAAGTTCTGCAACAAGATGGTTATCTGAAAGCTTTTTTGCAAGCTCAAGAACCTCGGTAAATCTTTCCTTTGGTTCAAGAACATTACCGTCATCGTCTATCCAGCAACCAACACCATTGTCAAGCATGATAAAAGTAAGCTCAGCTGCAGAAGCAAGCAGATACTGATCAATCTCGCCATCACCATTTGTATCTTTGGTAAGCTTTTTTCCAGCCTCTATGTAAGCATCCCAGTCTGGAAGATTCTCCATGTCAACACCGGCTTTGTCACATAAATCTTTTCTGTAAAACATCAATGCAGGGGCAATATCTACAGGAAGAGCAATCAACTCACCATTGGACGTTGTTGCTATTCCAAGCTGTGTCTGAAGAAGGTCTTTACTAACATCACCACGTACAATATATGGCTCGACACTAAGATTCGTAAAACCAACACATGTCAGGAATTGTGAAAGACAACCTTCGTAAATTACTACAACATCGTTTGTAGCTTCTCCGGCTGCAATTACAGTAGCAAGCCTGCTGTGATGTCCATCCCAGTCAGCTTCCGTCAATTTAACTTCAATGTTCGGATAGGCAGCTTTGAATGACTCTGATGAGGCAATCTCACCATAAATCCTAAGGTTATCAAATACACCGACACCTACTGTGTAGCTTTTTTCCGGATCAAAAGAATCCGTTTTTCCGGGCTTGGTGGTTTTTCCCTGAATACATCCAGTCAGGATCATACCCAGTACGACCAGCAACAATACACTAATCCTTAAAACACTCCTTTTCATTACAATACTCCTTTAAATATTATACCCTTTCGGGATTATTCCTCTACGAGGAATTATAAACGCAAATAACAACAGACAGTCTACCATAAACCACTAAAATATCAAGTAATCTTTTTTTTGTATACAGATATTTCCTATCCAAAAAGCAAAAAAGTTCCCAAAGCAGGAAATTATCCTCAAACACCGGAGAAATATCCACATTACCTCCCGGTTTTAGAACTTTCAGCTGAGAACTGGAGCTCAGGTGGAATTTCTAACTATCAATTCCGGTTCAAAGACCATTTGTTTTCTCTCAGTTCCCCTGTTCTCAACAGCATCAATGGACATTTTCAATGCCGTTATTCCCAGAATACGGATTGGCTGCTTAACAGTCGTCAGCGAGGGTGTAACCAGTGATGAGGTTACAATATTGTCATACCCAATTATCGATAAATCATCGGGAACCTTTATACCCCGAAGCTGTGTTTCCCTCAAAACCCCCATTGCAACCATATCTCCCGCAGCACAGAAAATTGAATCTATCTCTGCTTTTCTTTCAATTATTGATTTAAGGGCTTTTTGCCCGTCTTCAAAATAGTATTTTTCAATTTCAACTATTCTGCTCTCTTCATACTCAATATTGTAATCCTTGAGGGCTTTTTTATAGCCGGTAAGCCTTTCTCGGGGACTCAGTCCCGATTCTTCCCCCTTTAAAGACCCAATAAAAAGACCAATCTTCCTTTTCCCTTTTTTAATAAGATACTCAACGGCGAGATAGGCACCCTTTTCATTATCAGTCTTCACTACATGGGCATCAGGCATCTTTTCTT
Source organism: uncultured Spirochaetales bacterium (assembly GCA_964512945.1). Classification (GTDB taxonomy): domain Bacteria; phylum Spirochaetota; class Spirochaetia; order CAZEKV01; family CAZEKV01; genus CAZEKV01. Next base: position 4,030 of record CAZEKV010000164.1, read on the forward strand.
CTATCAAAACTACAGGGATTTGATTCTTATGGAATTCTTTCAGCATGTTTTCTTTCATTTTCAGACTGAGCAAAATAACCGAATCGGCCATTTTCCCGTACAAAATCTGATTAAGAAGCCTGTCTTTCTGACTTTCGCTCCCACGGGTAGAATATAAATTGATATTATACGGGAAACCCATTGTCTCAAACCCCATATCAAATCCCTTCAGAATCTCTATCTCGAATCCTGATGAGAAAAAAGAAGCAATTACAGCAATAGTATTTGTCCTTCCCCTGACAAGGCTCCTTGCAAGATAATTCGGATGGTAATTCATCTCGGCGATTACTTTCAGCACTTTTTCCTTTGTTTGGGGGGTTATTCTCGGATCATTATGAATAACCCAGGATACCGTAGTATGCGATACCCCTGCCTGCTTCGCTACATCCCGAATTGTTGCTCTCATATTCCCCTTTTCGGCAAACTCCCGCCCAAAAAATTTTTACGTAAAAACGATCCAGAAAGTGGACACGGAAATCGTATAAAATTATAGGTTACTATTCAAGTAGTTCGGTTTATTTTTAGAAAAATAGGAGGGGGTAATAATCTAATTCCCTGGAAACACAGCACCCTCTCTCTATATTATGTAAAATTCTTTCATTTCCAGCTATAACCTATTGCTATCCCTATAAGCATAACTGTAACCTATTCTTATGCTAGGATGGTTGAAAACCAGAAAGATCAACGGCCTCAATCCCCAAACCGGTAATATTAAAACAGTAGTGAAAAGAATGTCCCTGTTGAATATTCTTCTGGTTTTCTCGATTT
>CAZEKV010000165.1:0-4828 GCA_964512945.1 uncultured Spirochaetales bacterium
CCCCGGAGAAGCGAATCGCAGTCTATACAATACCTCTATCTCTGTCAAGCAGTTTTTACAAAAAAACACCACATTTTAGACAAGAAATGCAATTACAATACGGCAGATTATTATGATACCGGGAAGCCCTTATTTACCCTTTCTCTGTCAATATCCCATTACTTTTTTTAACAAAAACCAGATAATCAAAAAAGGAAATAACAGCAAATACGGCAGCAAGACAGAAGATAACAAAAGACGTGTTTTTAGTCAACCATAAAAATTCCGTAAAGATATTTAACCTGGACATAGACAGGTAAATCAACCCGAAAATACCGGATAAAGCATACATTACAGCCTTAAGTTTACCCCCCAAACGGGCACCCATTGCAATCCCTTTTTTGAGCATTATGCCCCGCAGGAATATAATACCGAATTCCCTGTACATGAAAACCACAAACAACCATTCCGGCATAATTCCCGTGACAGTAAAACAGGTGAAATATGTTATCCTGCTTATTACATCAGAAAACGGATCAAGAATTTTTCCAAGATCTGTTACCTCTTTCCTTAATCGGGCGACAATCCCGTCAAATAAATCGGACAATTCGATAACAATAAACAAAAACCAGAGAAGTACGATTGATACTATATGGAATTTCCCCGTCCAAATCGGCAGAAAGTAAACCGTGAAAAAAAACGGAGATAAGTAAATTCTTGAGGATGTTATTAGATTAGCTAAATTCACAATCCAACTCTATTACTTAGCATGGTATATGTCAAGCATCGGGAAAAGCCAGGGAACCTTTTATCTTGAACACCAATTAATTTCTTATTTCACAGCCAACTCTATTGACTGGACAATCTCCTTTTCATAAAGTATACCCATGAAAACCGGAAGCAGGATAAGAACAAATATAGTTCTTGTAACCATTTTATTTCTTCTCTTTCAATGGATATTGTTCAGTATTGTCTTTGCACAATTCAGAATGTTCGAACTAATCTCGTACCTGTTCTATCCGATAGCATTGTTATTTCATCTACTTGTCTGTTTTATTCTTATCAAATTTGAACGTCTTTTTATTTTTCTTCCCTCAAAAAAGCCCCTTACGCATATAAATCTCGCGAATCTTTTAACCCTCTTCCGCCTGAGCTCGCTGCCCTCTATCTGCGTTTTTTTGATACTTGCGGCAGATTACCCCATTAAGGTTTTTACGATTGTACTTATGGGGCTGGCTTTCATCACTGACCTCCTGGACGGTCTGGTTTCAAGAACCCAAAATCAAATAACTGAAATTGGCAAACACCTCGACAGTTTCAGTGATTATCTCTCAATTAACGTAGCGGCAATTGCCCTCGTGGTTCTGGGTTTTCTCCCTTTATGGCTTTTTATTCTTATCCTTGTCAGGGGAATCCAGATGCTTATTGGAATTACCTATTTTCTGCTTTCAAGCGGAAAATACGTATACAAAACAACCTTCCTTGGAAGAGCTTCGGTTTTTGGGGTGATGGTTCTCTACGGGATAGAACTGCTTAAACTTGTTTGCGAACCCCTACGCCTGAGTCCGGTGGTTCCGATCATCGAGTACACCACAGGACTTTTTCTTTTCCTGTCACTAATTGACAAGGTTGTGCTGATGATGAAAAAAGTAAAAAAGGGAGAGCATTTAAAAAGCGGGGAAACAGCTAACTGATTTTCTCTTCTCCGATTCCGTTAAACATCCTCTTGAATCGTTTCTTCCGGGCAAAACTATACAGAACTTTATATCCTTCCCTGATGCGCTGCTTGAACAACTCCCGTAGTTTCTCATCCATCGAAGTCGAGCTTTCAAATGTGTAGGATTTTTCGCGCCCCGAACTCAGTCCGCGTCCCCATAGGGCAGTAAAAGTACAGGAGGTAAAGAGATTTTGCTGCCTGTCATGTATTGTGTAAAAACACAACTCTCCGGAACTGTCTTTTCTATAGAAGGTTATCGTCATTTGTCTCCCGTATCGGCATTTTTAACATAACTATTTAGCGGGATCATTGAATTACTCTCCATAGATTTTAGAGTATTTTGAATTTAAATAATCAATATAGTATCTCGAATTTAGCTTCTCTCCAGTAACAAGCTTGCACAACTCCCCTCCGGAATAGACACTGCCATGCTTATGGATTTTTTCCCTGTACCAGTTCAGTATATTCGAAAAATTGCCTTTTGCAAAATCATCCTCAATATCAGGATGTTCCTTTTTAAGGGTGTTGTAGAACTGTGCTCCATATAAATTCCCCAGGGCATAGGTTGGAAAATATCCAAAGACACCCAGAGACCAGTGAATATCCTGGAGAACTCCATCACTATCGTTTCCGGGAACAATTCCAAAAAGTTCCCTTGACAGGGAATTCCAGGCCTCCGGCAAATCATCAACAGCCAGATTTCCTGTTAATAGATCGAGTTCCAGTTCAAATCGTAAAATTACATGGAGACTGTAGGTTACCTCATCGGCCTCAACCCTTATAAAACCCGGCTCAACCTTGTTAACAGCCCTGTAGAATTGATCAAGATCTATTCCTTCAAGCTGTTTCGGAAAGGTTTTCTTTAGTTTGTCAAAATAATAATACCAGAAAGTCCTGCTCCGCCCTATAAGATTCTCCCAGGTTCGTGACTGGGATTCATGAATACCGAGGGAAGCACCGTTACCCAGAATTGAGTCCGAAATATCATCAGAAAATCCCTGTTCATATAAACCATGTCCGCATTCATGTATGCAGCCAAAAATGCCTGTTTTAAAAAAATCTTTATTGTAGCGTGTGGTAATTCTATTATCTCCGCTCCCAATAGTAGTTGAAAAGGGATGGGATGATAGATCCAGGCGCCCGGAGTCCCAGCTCCAGCCCAATTCCCCGAGGATCTCCCTGCAGAAAACATCCTGATCCCCTACCGGAAAATCTTTGAGGAGAAAACTGTCATCAATCTCTTTTTTTACAGAGATCTTTTTTAGAAGATCTGAAATTTCAGTGCGTAAACCGGAAAAAACCTCTTTAATCTCAGCCGTTGTGATCCATGGTTCAAACTCATCGATAAGGGCATCATAGATATGTTCTCTGTAGCCTATCCTCTCGGCCTTCTCCTTAACAAGCTCCAGAAGGGTTTTTAGATTAGGGGCAAATGACGAAAAATCGGATTTCTTCCGTGCCTCAGCCCAAACAGCCTGCGCTATGCTGCTTTCCTTAACCATGGTTGTAACAAGTTTTTCGGGCAGACAAACGGTTCTTTTATATTTCCGGAAAAAATTTTTGATAAAAGATCTGTCAATAATAGAAAGGGAATCATTGTTAGCATAGAAAGTATCGGAGGCACCGAGTTTGTCAAAAAGTTCTCCAGTGGCAGGATTAACTATTTTAGCGTGAATTATCCCCTCGAGAAGGGCAAGTTGTTCCGATCTCCCCTCTATCCCCTTCGGGGGCATATATGTCTCCTGATCCCACCCGAGGAGGGCAGAGGTTCGGGTAAGAAGCTGGATTTCCCTGTCAATATTTTTCAGTTTTTTTAAAGCATTTTCCATCTCTACAAAACATCCTTATTGTTTATTTTTTTTCCCAGAAGCCCGATACAGTCATCAAAAGTTATTCCATTCATCTGTTTTCCATCCCTCTGCCTGACTGAGAGATTCCCTTCCTGTTTCTCTTTTTCTCCCAGAATAATCATATAGGGAATCTTGTTATTCTGGGCGTTTCTTATTTTAGCGTTCATCCTTTGGTCACCGATATCGAGTTCAACCCTTATTTCTTTTTCCCTGAAACGCTTTGCCACATTTTCCGCATAGTCATTAAATACAGGAGCAACAGGTATCACCATTACCTGCACGGGGGCAAGCCATACGGGATAGGCTCCCCCGTAATGTTCTGTAAGTACACCGAAAAAACGCTCTATCGAACCCAGAAGAGCACGATGTACCATATACGGCCTTTTTTCTTCACCATCAGAATCTACAAAGGTCATATTAAAACGCTCGGGAAGATTGAAATCAAACTGTATTGTCGACATCTGCCATTCCCGTCCAAGGGCATCCTTTATTTTTAGATCAATTTTTGGGCCGTAAAATGCCCCGCCTCCCTCATCAAGGCTGTAATCCAATTTCTCGGCATTAATCGCCTTTTTTAAGGATTCAACCGCAGCATGCCAATCCTTCTCATCACCAACACTCTTCTCAGGTCTTGTGGATAAATAGGCTCTAATGTCTTCAAATCCAAAATCATTCCACATCTTTAAAGAAAACCTTAGAACCTTCAGGATCTCATCCTCCATTTGGTCTGGAGTACATATTATGTGGGCATCATCCTGGGTAAATCCCCTGACACGGAGAAGGCCGTGTAATGCCCCGGATTTTTCATATCTGTAGACTGTTCCCATCTCAGCCCATCTGCACGGGAGATCCCTGTAGGAATACTTCTTATTCTTATAAATCATAATATGAAATGGGCAATTCATAGGTTTTATATAATAGTCCTGACCGTCCACCTCCATTGCGGAGTACATTCCCTCACTGTAAAAATCCAGATGCCCCGAGGTCTCCCAGAGCCATGATTTTCCAATATGGGGTGAGATAAGCTGCTCATAACCGTTTTTATAATGCTCCTTTCTCCAGTATTCCTCGATAACATGCCTTATCCTCGTTCCCTTAGGGTGCCAGTAAATCAATCCCGGGCCTGCCTCTTCGTGGACGGAAAAAAGATCAAGTTCTTTCCCGAGCCTTCTATGATCCCTTTTTTCAATCTCCTTTAACTTTTGAAGATACAATCTGAGTTCTTTGGGATTGTTCCATACCGTTCCATAGATCCTCTGGAGCATGGGATTTGTTTCTTTTC
>CAZEKV010000166.1:0-4800 GCA_964512945.1 uncultured Spirochaetales bacterium
ATGAAAGAACTGGTTGAAAAAGGACATGTTTATCTTGCAATGCCTCCTTTGTACAAAATTGTAATTGGGAAATCCATTTCTTATGTATATACGGATAAAGATAAAGCGGCTGTGATAGCCGCTTCTGGGATCTCTTAGAATAAAATAAATGTTCAGAGGTACAAAGGGCTTGGAGAGATGAATCCTGAACAGTTGTGGGAAACAACAATGAATCCTGAACAAAGAAGATTAAAAAGAATTCTTCTGGAGGATTTCGTTGAAGCAGATGATATGTTCACAACTCTTATGGGAGAGAATGTTGAACCAAGAAGGAAATTTATAGAAGACAATGCCCTGTCTGTTGTAAATCTTGATGTATAGAAACAATCTGGAGTAGTCAGTGGAAGAAATAAAAGAAAAATTGATACCCGTAGCAATAGAGGATGAAATGAAGGTTTCATACTTGAATTACGCTATGTCTGTTATTGTCAGCCGTGCTTTGCCTGATATAAGAGACGGACTGAAACCAGTTCATCGTAGAATTTTGTATTCAATGAGTGAAATGGGCTTGAGAGCGGATCGCTCTTTTAAGAAATGTGGAAGAATCGTAGGAGATGTTCTCGGTAAATTCCATCCCCATGGCGATCAATCAATATACGATGCCCTTGTGAGAATGGCTCAAGGGTTTTCGATGCGTTATGAAGTTGTTAACGGCCAGGGGAATTTTGGTTCTGTTGACGGTGATCCTCCTGCTGCCATGAGGTATACGGAAGCAAAAATGCACCGCCTGGCTGAGGAAATGATTCGGGATATTAAAAAAGATACCGTTGATTTCAGAGCTAATTATGATGACTCAATGAAAGAACCGGAGGTTCTCCCCGCAGCGGTACCCTATCTGCTTGTTAATGGGGCAAGCGGTATTGCTGTAGGAATGGCGACCAATATAGCTCCCCATAATTTAAAGGAAGTCTGTGCAGCGGTTATTGCTCTTATTGATAATCCTGAAATATCCACAGATGAGCTGATGGAACATATAACCGGTCCGGATTTCCCTCTGGGAGGGATTATCTATGGCCGGGCGGGGATAGTTAAGGCATACAAGACGGGAAAGGGTAAAATTCCTGTTAGAGCAAAAGTAAATCTTGAAATAACCAGATCGGGAAAAGACGTAATTATTGTTACGGAAATTCCCTATATGGTTAACAAGTCAAATCTTATGGTCAGCATAGAAAACCTCCGAAGGGATAAAAAAATTGAAGGGATATCTGAACTCAGGGATGAATCGGACAGAAAGGGAATAAGAATTGTAATGGAACTTAAGAGGGGAACAACTCCGAGGGTTGTTCTCAATTTACTTTTCAACCATACAAGTCTGCAGCAAAATTTTAACATAAACAATCTGGCAATAGTCAATGGCCGCCCAAAATTACTGACCCTGAAGGATATGCTTTACTATTTTATAAAGCACCGGAAAGAAGTGGTCATAAGACGAACAAAATTCGAATTAAAAAAAGCAGAGGAAAGAGCACATATTTTAGAAGGACTAAAAATTGCCCTTGAAAATATTGATGAGGTTATCGCTCTTATAAAAAAGGCGAAGAATGTTGATGAAGCGAGGAGAGGGTTAATTTTGAAATTCAGTTTGTCTGAAAAACAGGCGCAGGCAATACTTGATATGAGGCTACAAAAATTAACTGGCCTTGAAACCCAAAAAATCCTTGATGAATTAAAGGAGCTTATGCTGCTTATCGAGAAATTGAAAGAATTGTTGGGGAACGAAAACAAAATTTTAAATGTTGTCAAAGAAGAAACAATTGAGATTTCGAATAAATATGGAGATGAAAGAAGAACAGAAATAGTTTATGAAGAAATCGAAGAAATGAATATAGAAGACATGATAAAAAAAGAAGATATGGTTGTTCTTATTTCCAGCAAGGGCTTTATAAAAAGGATTCCTGTTTCTTCGTATAAAAACCAGGGCAGGGGCGGCCGGGGTTCAAATTCGGCGAAACTAAAAAATGAGGATTTTCTGGAACATCTTTTTGTAGCATCGACACATGATATTCTTTTATTTATAACAAGTGCGGGAAAAGCCTTCTGGTTGAAAGTTCATGAAATACCCGAAGCAACAAGGGCGGCAAGGGGATACCAGTTAAAAGGCTTGATAGCAATAACCCCGGACGAAGAGATTACAGGAGTTGTGGCCATTAAAAATTTTACAGATGAGAAGTACCTGTTTATGGTAACCTGTAAGGGGATTGCAAAGAAAGTTGCTATAGCTGCATTTAAGAGGGCAAAAAGAAGGGGGATCATTGCAATCAAACTCGATCAAAATGATGTCCTCGCCTGTGCAATGCTTACAGAGGGGCAGGATGAAGGGATTATTGTAACAAGAAGCGGAAACGCATTAAGGTTTAACGAAGAAAACGTAAGGGCAATGGGTCGCGCTACGCGGGGCGTAAGGGGAATCAGATTAAGAAACACCGATGAGGTGATTGGGTTGTTGACCATAACCGAAAACGAACAGATGTTCCTGATTTCGGAATTTGGTTATGGAAAACGAATAGAATATGAAAAGTTTACACAGCACAACAGAGGAACAAAAGGTCAGATTGCATACCGGACATCAGATAAGACGGGAGAATTGATAGGAGCTCTTTCGGTTAAGGAAGAGGATTATTTGGTCTGCATTACTTCTCAGGGGAAAACAATCAAGTTAAAGCTGAACGAAATTCCTGTTCTGGGGAAAAGTGCTTTTGGTGTGAGGATAGTTAGAATTGAAAAGCCGGATTTTCTGATAGGTGTTGCACGGGTTGTTAAAGAGGAAGCAGGAGATGAGCAAAAACCCTGATTCCCTGTTTTATGTCATTAAAAGAGAACTTTCCTAAAAAAAGACAGAGGTAAACAGTAACGGGATAGTGGATAAAAATGTTCCACGTGGAACATTTCGGGGTCTATTATTCAGAAAAAGAGGCTATATCCTTTTCTTTTACAAGTTTTGAAATGGTTTTCCAGAGGCTGACTTTTCTTTTTTCAGGCAAAAAAGATGCATACAGATTGTTATGAATGAGCTCAACTATTTCTTTTGCCGTAAATATATCGTTATTCCACAGGTTCATATATTCATCGACAAGAGAGATACCAAAAAGAATAGGGTCGTCGGTGTTGATTGTAAGGTTAATTCCCCTGTCGTAGAACATCCGAACCGGATGGTTTTCAATAGCGGTTACATATTTTCTGGTAATAATATTACTGGTTGGACAAACTTCCAGGGGGATCTTTTTTTCCGAAAGGTACCTAATCAGTTTTTCGTCCAGCATAGCACTGGTTCCATGGCCAATTCGTTGAACTTTCAGGTGTTTTATTGCGTCCCATATGGACCATGAATCTACATCTTCCCCTGCATGGGCAACAACTTTGAGATTGTTCTTTATTGCCTTCTGAAAAACACCTGCGTATTCTTTTGCGGGCCCCTGGCTTTCGGCACCCCCAAGACCTATTCCAATAATTGATTTTCTTCTATTCTCCAGAGTGAGGTTGAGGTTTTTCATTGCGTTTTCAGGCCCAAAGCTTCTCGAAACATCAATAATAAAACGTAGTTCAAGATCGCTTTGTTTTTTCAGTCTTGAGGCTCCTGCATCCAGACGGTCAACCATGTCTTTAAAAGAAAAGCCATTTAAAAGAAATTTTGAGGGAGAAAAGAATATTTCAGCATATACAATATTGTTTTGTAACAGGTATTCCTCTGTGTCGGAAATAAGATAATCGATATCTTCAATTTTCTGAAAAGAGTTTTGAATAACATTGATATACAGAAAAATAAATTCGGTCAGGTTTTTTATTTTAAACTTGTTTATTAAATCCTTTTTGGAATTTATGTGAGGAATTGCGAGCTTGTGCTTTTTTATTAGCAGCCAGATTGTGTTAGCACTTGCCAGTGCCTCCAGATGAAGATGGATCTCTGTTTTCGGGAGAGACACCAAGAACTCCCTGAATAACTGAGATTTTTTCTTTTCCTTCTTTTTTTCCAGCATAATAATTTTCTTTTTGTAAACAGGAACCCTATAACACTAATTACGGTATAAATAATAAATTATAAAGTAATATTTTAAACAGATACTACGGAAGAAATTCCGGGAAGTTCCTTTTTCAGGTATTTTTCGACTCCTTCCTTTAGCGTTACTTGAGCCATTGGACATCCGTTACAGGCTCCGGTTAATTTTACAGACACAACACCGTCAGGGGAAACCTCAAGTAGCTCAATATCTCCTCCATCAGCCTGGAGTGAGGGGCGAATGTTCTGAATAGCAGCATCTACGGCTTCTCTGGTCATGCTTTCTCCTTAAATGAAAATTGATTCAACAATATCGCTTGCACATTTAATAAGACTATAATAACCTTACTAAGTCAAGATGTCAAAAAGGGAAGAGTCTTTTCTAATCATGCATTTTTTGAGCAGGAAGTATTGATACCGGTAAGGATGGGAAAAATATAATGGGTAAAGTGGTTGTTTTTGCAAATCAAAAAGGGGGCGTTGGGAAAACAACGAGTGCGGCTAACATTGGTTCTTTTGCTGCAGAGCAGGGAAAAAAAATCTTATTGATTGATTTTGATCCCCAGGGAAATTTATCAAGCAGTGTCGGTGCGAAAAAAACACAGGCGGGTATATATGAATTAATTACGGGTAAGGCTCGTTTTAAGGATGTAATTCAGGACACCTGTTTTGATAATTTAAAAATCATTTCTTCAAGTATAAATCTGACCGGGGCAAATATCGAGTTAATTGACGCGAGGGAAAGGGAATTTTTCCTCAAAAAAATT
>CAZEKV010000167.1:0-4743 GCA_964512945.1 uncultured Spirochaetales bacterium
ACGAAAGCGTGGAGCGGGGGTGTACGCTACACCGTTCTTTCTTTTGTAGGGTCTCTGTATAAAAGCAGAAAACAGGGGGTATTCTTGAAAATATCCCATGTTATATGCTTTTTATCTGGTAAAAGCTAATCCTGGGGGGGATATGACCAAATACTTTATAAGGAGGCTTGTCGGCCTCCTCCCAACATTGTTTATTATTATAACGGTAAGTTTTTTTATAATACGTATTGCCCCGGGCGGGCCCTTCGATGCAGAAAGACAGCCTCCAAAGCAGGTTTTAAAAAACATAGAGGCGAAATACCATATTAACGAGCCCCTCTGGCTGCAGTATGGGAGGTATATGCTGGATGTTGTCCACGGGGATCTGGGGCCCTCTTATCGCTATATGGATCATGATGTTAATTATTATATATTCAATAGCCTCCCCAATTCCCTGTTCCTGGGGTTTTTAGCACTTACCCTTGCTGTTGCATTGGGGATTGGGGTCGGAATGATAGCGGCATTATACCAGAATAAGTGGCCCTATTATCTTGCCATGAGTCTGGCAGTAATAGACATTTCGGTGCCACTTTTCGTAGTAGGCCCCCTGTTGATGTGGGTATTTGCCATGAAACTCCACTGGCTGCCCACATCCGGATGGATAACAGGGCGCAATGGATGGGTCACACTTATAATGCCCGTTTTAACCCTTTCGTTTCCCTATTTTGCAAATATTGCCCGTCTTTCGCGAACCAGTATCCTTGAGGTCTTAAGGAGCGATTACATTCGGACTGCAAGGGCAAAGGGGCTGACGCAGAGGGTGATTATGTTCAGGCATGTATTAAAGGGGGCCTTGCTGCCGGTTGTAAGTTTTCTTGGGCCCGCCTTTGCGGCCATTGTAACGGGATCGGTTATTGTTGAATCTATTTTCAGGGTTCCGGGTCTGGGGCGTTTTTTTGTTCAATCTGCCTTAAACAGGGATTACACATTGATTATGGGAACAGTAATTGTGTATTCAATATTTCTTATTTTCATGAATTTTATAGTAGATATTGTTTACGCCTTACTTGATCCAAGGATTTCTTACAAATAGGAGGGGGAGTTAAGTGCAGGATAATCATGTAGTAAAAAAACAGCTTAGCGAAGATGAAACCCAGGATTGTTTAAATGTCCCTGTAAAGGGGAACAGCCTCTCCAGGGATGCCTGGAACCGTTTAAAGAAAAATTCCATGGCTATGGGGGGGCTGATTATAGTGGTTATATACTCGATTTTAGCCCTTACGGCTCCGTTTTTACCAATATACTCGTATAAAAAAATTATAACCGAACACCAGAATCTTCCCCCGACCCTGACTGACTCTGCCGGAAAACTCTGGTATCAGCGGGAACTTACCCAGATGCAAAAAGTCGCGAAAAAGGAAAACCGGGGGTTAAATGAAGAAGAAAAGGAAAAGCTGGAGACTATAAAATACAGAATCGGGACGGATACGGAAATCATAAAAGGTAAAAGGGTTAAAGTTCATAAACGCCGGTATCTCCTTGGTACGGATTACCTTGGACGTGATATGGTTGCCAGGATTATCTACGGAAGCCAGGTATCGATTGCCATTGGCTTTATCGGTACAATAATTTCTTTTTTAATTGGAATAGTCCTTGGTGCCCTTGCAGGTTATCTTGGTGGGAAGCCAGACTACATTATTATGAGGATTGTTGATGTTATGTATGGGCTTCCCTACATGCTTCTTGTGATAATTTTTATGGCTATTTTTGGGCGAAATATCATGAATATGTTTCTTGCCCTTGCGGTTGTCTCCTGGCTGACTATTTCGAGGGTTGTTAGGGGTCAGATAATAACCCTTAAGAATTCAGAGTTTGTTGAGGCGGCCAAATCGATGGGAGCCGGTACCTCCAGGATTGTATTTAAACACCTTGTTCCAAACAGTCTTGGAATAATTATTGTTTTTGCTACCCTGAGGATTCCCCAGTTTATTATGATGGAATCCTTTCTTTCTTTCCTCGGGCTGGGTATTTCGGCTCCCTATGCTTCATGGGGTTCTCTGGTCAAAGACGGTGTGGATTCAATGACTATTTATCCATGGCGCCTCTTTTTTCCTGCTGTAGCAATGACCCTGTTTCTTTTTTGTATGAACTTTTTGGGCGACGGCCTGCAGGATGCCTTTGATCCTCAGAGTAAGAATAAATTATAGAATCCTGGGAGCTGTAGAATGGGGAATACTAAAATTATAGATGTAAAAAACCTTAAAACCTATTTTAAAACCGATGATGGTATTGTAAAGGCTGTTGACGATGTTTCTTTTTCTGTAAAAAGGGGAAAAACACTGGGGATTGTCGGAGAATCCGGAAGCGGAAAGTCTGTAATGAACCTTTCAATTATGCGCCTTATACCCTCTCCTCCGGGGAAGATAGAGGGAGGGGAAATCTTTTTTAACGGTGAAGATATCCTCAAGATGTCAAAAGAAGAGGTTCGGAAGATCAGGGGAAATAAGATTTCCATGATTTTTCAGGATCCCATGACAAGCCTGAATCCTTTTTTACGAATTTCAACCCAGATGGTCGAAACCATTATGCTTCATCAGGGGTTGAGCAAAAAGGAATCAAAAGAAAAGGCTATTGACATGTTAAAGAAAGTTGGGATTCCACTACCTGAAAAGAAGGTAAACTGTTATCCCCATCAGTTTTCCGGGGGTATGCGTCAGCGCGTTATGATTGCTATGGCATTAAGCTGCAATCCGGAACTTCTTATTGCCGATGAGCCTACTACGGCTCTCGATGTTACTATACAGGCTCAGATCCTTGAGCTTATGAAAGAGCTAACAGCAGAGTTTTCAGCGGCTCAGATTCTTATTACCCATGATCTTGGTGTGGTGGCGGGCATATGTCATAATATCAATGTTATGTATGCGGGGAGGATAGTAGAGAAAGCTCCTGTCGATGAACTATTTGGCGATCCAAAGCACCCCTATACACAGGGATTGATAAAATCGGTACCCCGGCTGGATAGAAAAACTACGGGAAAGCTTTATTCAATTAAGGGTCAGCCCCCCAACCTTATCAATCTGCCTGTTTGTTGTCCTTTTTATCCCAGATGCGAATATGTAAAAGATGTATGCAGAGTAAAATACCCTGGTGTTACCAAGCTCTCTGAAAACAGGGAAGTAAACTGCTGGCTTTATAGCAACAGGGAGGCATAGCCATGGAAATGAACGGAAATATTCTTGATGTTAGAAATTTGAAACTACATTTTCCTATTGCAGATGGGATATTAATAAAAAAAATCGTCGGGTATACCAGAGCCGTAGACGGGATTGATTTTCAGTTGAAAAAGGGCGAAACCCTGGGTCTTGTTGGAGAATCGGGATGCGGAAAAAGCACTACCGCCAGGGCAATTGCTCAGCTTTACAAACCAACAGCGGGTTCGGTTTTTTTTAACGGCGAAGATCTACCCTCCATATCTCACAAAAAGCTGTTAAAGGCTAGAAAGAATATGCAGATGGTTTTTCAGGATCCCTATGCATCATTGAACCCCAGAATGACTGTCAGGAATATAATTGCCGAACCCCTTAAAATCTATAAAAAATCGAGAATTATTACCCTTTCCCCCACGGAGATTGAAAAACGGGTTGAAGAGTTAATGGAAATTGTAGGTTTATCACGATTCTACAAAAATCGATTCCCTCATGAATTCTCGGGAGGACAGAGACAGCGTATAGGAATTGCCAGGGCATTATCCCTTAATCCTGAGTTGATATTACTTGACGAACCGGTATCGGCTCTTGATGTCTCTATTCAGTCACAAATTCTCAATCTTCTTATGAGGCTCCAGGAAGAGCTGGGGTTGACCTATTTGTTTATTGCCCATGATCTGGCTGTTATTGAGCATATTTCAACACGTGTGGCGGTTATGTACCTTGGAAAGATTGTTGAAATAGCTACTTCAGATGATCTGTATAAAAGCCCCCTCCATCCATATACGGCAGCATTATTGAGTGCAGCTCCGATACCTGATCCCGCTGTAGAGAGAAGGCGGAAACGCATAATCTTAAGCGGGGATGTCCCCTCTCCCGATAAAAAGAGGACAGGCTGCTATTTTTATGATCGTTGTCGGAAAAAAATGGAGGTTTGCAAGAAGAATATTCCGGCGCTGACAACCCTTGAGGGAAATCATCAGGTAGCCTGTTTTCTTCATATTCAAAAACCCTGATAAAAATAAACGCTTTAGTCCGCAAAAAATATTTTAAGGTCCAGCCTTGGGCGGCCCAATAAGACAATCCGGCCTGTTTTCCTTAAACCTTTTTACCTCTTCAGAACATTCTTCAAAAAAATCATAGGTTATATATAGTTCTTTGAGAGATTTTACTTCATACAATGGTGATAAATCAGTTACTCTGGAATCTACAAGTTCAAGCCTTATTAATTTTTTTAAATTTTTCAAAGGCCTGATGTCCATCACATTTGTGTTATTCAGGTATAAACATTCGAGATTATACAGACCGTATATGGGAGATATGTCAGAAATATTCTTATTGTTCTTTAGGAATAGATATTCAAGATTTACCAGAGAAGATAAATTAGATATATCACTTATTTTATTTCCGTCTAAATAACAGTCATAATTTAGCCGGCTACATCTAAATCTTTAAACCCTTTTAATGAGGTTCTGTAAAAATCAAGTTTGTATCTTTTCTATGGGGTATTTTATGAACAGACACACTAGGTGTGTCGTTAAAATATTTACCATAATAA
>CAZEKV010000168.1:0-4729 GCA_964512945.1 uncultured Spirochaetales bacterium
AAGAAATATAATCCCTGGCGTATTCAGGTACAATATCACGCCAGCCGTTCAATGCCCTGAACTCATCCTTGGTAAAGGCCGGATAAAAGTCCAGCTCGCCATAGCGTTTGTTGTTGATAATCTGCCGGAACTGTTCATCACTAACGTAAGCCTTCAAATAATTCTTGATGTAGGGAATATATCTGCTTTCAGGCTTGTAAATGGAAATAAACTTTTCACACTCCTCTTCCAGCTTTTCATCCCTGGTTTTAAATCCCGGAATAAATCCGAACACCCGTTCCAGAAATTCCCGCCATGTCAGCCTGCGGTCTAAGTTCTCGCTTTTCCTGATCTTTTCAAGGGTAAGGTATAGTTCCGGCTTGTTTTCATATTTTTCCCGGACTGCGGCAACAGCCTTTTCCCACTGCTCGTTTTCAATTGCCTGTTTTATTTCCTCATCCTGCTGTATCGTCTCCTGAGCCTTATCAAAGAATTCCCGGTCTATCCGCATTCCTTCAAGACCGATTGGGGTCTGGGTCAGGGTTTTAACCTTGTCCGGGTCAAAGATTTCTATCCCATCGATACCTATTCCTCCGGCTCCTTTGCCAGCGTTGGCTGGAAGTTTCAACACCTCATCGTAATTAAACTTATCTTCGAAATATTCGCAATTGGCAAAGAAATCAAAGAATTTGAAATGTTCTTTTTCGTGGTGTTGGGTTGTACCGCAGGCATCCATGTATTCAAAGGTGAATTTTCTGGTTCCACGGCCCTTGATCTGGATAAAATCAGTGGGAGAGAATACCGGGCGCATCAAGCAGAGGTTGAGAATATCCTGACAGTCGTAGCCGGTTGTCATCATGCCGACCGTCACACAGACTCGGGTTTTGGCGGTTTTATAGTTTTCCAGAAACCGGGTATGTCCGTTGAGGTTGTTATTGGCAAAATTGATGGTAAACTTTTGAGCATTCGGGATTCTTGAGGTTACCTGAACCGCAAAGTCGGAATTGTATTTATCCGGCCATAGCTGATATGCCATCTGATTGAGTATTTGAGTAATCTTGGCAGCGTGATTCTGACTAACACAAAAGACAATGGTTTTACCGATTTCACCGCTGATTGGATCTTTCAGGGCGTTTTCCAGAAAAGTGCGGCAAAAAACCATATTTGTTTTTTCAGAATAGAATTTTTTCTCATAATTACGACCGAAAAAGGTTTCCTCTCCTTCTTCTCCCTCTTCATCCGTTATGGTTACGGCATAGCCCCTCTCCGATAAAAGCCGGGTTGTGATTTCCGTTCTGGCATCGGCAACAACCGGGTTAATTAAATACCCGTCCCGCACGCCGTCAAGCAGGCTGTATCGATAGGTCGGCTCCCCTCTGTCGCAGCCGAAAGTTTTATAGGTATCCAGCAGCTGTCTTTTTTCCCATGCACGCGGGTCTTCGGTTGAAAGCTTTTCCAGGTCGATATTTTTCAGATAGTTTTTCGGCGTGGCCGTAAGGCCGAGTTTGTAGCCGATAAAATATTCAAAAACAGCACGGGAGTTACCGCCTATGGAGCGGTGGGATTCATCGGAGATGAGCAGATCAAAATCGGTTGGAGAGAACAGCTTTTTATATTTATTCTGTGAAGAAAGGCTCTGCACAGTGGAAATGACAATTTCAGCCCTTTTCCAGTCGTCACGGTTTTTCTTGTATATAACCGTGGTGTAATCATTTTTTAGATAACGGACAAAATTTTTATATGCCTGATTTTCAAGCTCCAGCCTATCAACCAGAAATAGTATCCGCTTTGCATTGCCGGTTCTTAAAAACAGCTTGATAACAGCAGCGGAAATCAGGGTTTTTCCGGTTCCTGTAGCCATTTCAAAAAGAAAGCGGTCTTTATCCTCCCTTGCCCGTGCCTGCAAGGCATGAATGGCTTTGATCTGGTAAGTCCGCAGAATGCGCAAGCCTTCATCAAAAAGATATTTGTCCCGTGTTTCCTCATTCAGGCAGCGCGGGTCATCCTGAAAACCGGGCTTCTGGGTAATGGCGATGTAATCATCAGAGACAATTTCATCCGCAAGGCGTTTGTTGTCCGGGGTAAAGGAAAGCCGGTGACCTAAAGATTCCTGATATGGAAACTCGGTGATAATTTCCGGGCTGCCTCTTTCTAAGTCCCAGAAATAATGCAGGTTCCCGTTTGACAGGATGATAAATCTAACATTAAGACTTCTGGCGTATTTTCCGGCCTGTTCCTTACCGTCAAGGGGATTTTTTTCCTCTTTTTTGGCTTCAAGAACAACAAGGGGGAATCCTCTTTCATCTAAAAGCAGAAAGTCAACAAAACCGTTTTTTGAGGATTCAAAATCTTCACCAAAGGCATCAATCTCTTTTTCATTGATTTTGATATTCGGCTCAAGCTGGATATTGGCCGGGCCGTTTTCATCATCAAAGAACCGCCATCCTGCCTCTTCGAGTAACCTATTTATTTTGATTCGGGCTTTTGCTTCTTTTTCTGCCATTTAAATTTCTTATCCTTCCGGGTTTGGCACGGTGCTGCTAAAGCGTTATAACGAACCTACAGGAAAAACTCCGTTTTACAATACCTTTTTCTCTTTCCGATTCTACTTCAGTATTTTTATTTGAACAACCGTTAAATATGTCAACCTGCTGCCCATTTTTCGTTCCTTCCAATCTATTGGAATTTTGTCATGACAAATCCGGAAAAAACAGTCTTTCCGGATTTTTTCTACAGGCTCGACAACCGCAAATCACCAGCAGTAAAAAGTAGAGCGATGAAGGAGGCGTCTGCGCCCATTTGATTGTTATATGGTGTTAATTTTTATTTTTTTGGATAGAAATTATGTTCTGAATCCAGAAACACAATATAAAAAGTGTTTTTATCAAATTTCATACCTGTTTTAACATGTCTCGTTCCATCATATTTATCGGAAACGACAAATCCTACAAGTCTCACAGCAGAGTCCAAACGGAAACGTCCCCATAATACTTGATGTGGAATATATGAAGGATGTTTAAAATTTGAATGCTGTGGGAAGTCTCCATAATTTACATATATACTATTCTTATGGTTTCCACTCCCGATTTTTTCATTCTTCCAATGTTTTAAATTTTCCCTACTAAATTCTATTAATTTTTTTATTAATTTATTGCTTTTTTCTTTTTCTAATTCTTTTATATCTTCACCATAAGATTGAGAACAATCAAAATAACTAAAATTAAACTTCATTCTATATGTTAGATTGTTTGACTCTGAATCGAGACTGACACTGGGGAATCTAATTAAAAATGATTCTCTCTTACTATTTTTAAATTTACTCATACCCTTGGGACTCCTCCAAGTTTTCCAGAATTATAAAGGTTTGATATTTGTCTATCATTTCTAACAATATCACCAGGCAATTCATCAAGCCTATAAGCAAAGCTACAATTTTTATCTTTACTTACTAAAATGGTTCGATATTTCCCTAATTCATCCATTATTTTACTATTATGCGTTGTAAAAATAAGCTGAGCATTAATTTTGTTATTTCCATTATCAAATAATTTTATCAATCGAGGCAAGATGTGCGGATGCAGGTTTACATCAAACTCATCCAACACGAGGACGCCACCAGTATTTAAAATAAGTTTATACAAAAATAGGATCTTGTATAATGCTTTTGTTCCACTTGATTCATAATGAATAGTTAAAGCTTTTCTATCACCTTCTAAGTCATGGTAGAAAATAGGAAAATAATTTTTTCCTCCATTATCGAGATCTCTATTAAGTATTTTTATTTTATCAATACCAACATCGCTTTTTTTTATCTGTTCAATTGCAAAATTAAAAAGTTCTTCATTATTTAGATATAATTCTGATATTTTACTTATATCAGGATCAAATCCATGATATCCAAAATTATCTACATTCGTAATTATATTTTTAAAAAAACTATATACAGTATTAATAGATTTAAATTCATACTGATTAGCAGTGCTAATGAGAGATGCATTTTTTCTTAATTTCATCATCTCTAA
Organism: uncultured Spirochaetales bacterium; assembly: GCA_964512945.1. Classification (GTDB taxonomy): domain Bacteria; phylum Spirochaetota; class Spirochaetia; order CAZEKV01; family CAZEKV01; genus CAZEKV01. The sequence goes on from CAZEKV010000168.1 coordinate 4,002, forward strand.
TTCACTATAATCATTATTGGTATATATGATTTTTTCTAATTTTCTTTCAATAATTTTTGTATTTCGCTTTACTTTTTTATATAACACTTCAGAGAGTATTCTATCTTTTGTTACCTCTAACTCGTATCTATATTCAATATTTTCCATCTTAAAAACAATATAAAAACAAGTTGGATCCTCACTACGAAAAAACGTTTCTATCATAATTTCACTATCAGGCTTTGTTCTAAATGAATCAACAGAAAAATTTCCTATAAAATCCAATGTTTTTAGTATATTTGTCTTACCACTGGCATTTCCACCTTTGACACAGATAACATTTGTGAATTCTTTGCCATGTGATATGCTTTCAGGACAATTATTATTTAAACGTAAGGAGACCTCAAATCCTTCCTTGAATGAAAAGTAATTCCTGGCACCAAATTCTAATAACATGTTCGACTCCTTAAGTATTATTCTTATATTATCGGCTAAATTTCTGAAAAGTCAACTCTTATTGTTAAAATTTGGCAAATTTGCCGTATATTCAGTTTTACTACTTTTTTTGTTCCATATAACACATCACATTACCATATTTTCCCTTAAATAATATAACTATCTTAAAAAATCCGGTTATACGTAAAAGCGTTAAACCTATAGTTCTCATGTACATCTATTTGATTTTCCAAACATGTGTTGTATATTGTTTATATATACAGGAGGCTTAACATGGACAAAGTATTTAATGT
>CAZEKV010000169.1:0-4729 GCA_964512945.1 uncultured Spirochaetales bacterium
AATTAATCGGTTTTTAACAAATAAAAACCGTCTGCTGCGGAGCCGAGAAGCGGCATGGATTTGCCCCCCCCCTATCATCAGATCCATTTCATTTCTGTTTTTTCAGTAATCTCGCTAAAAGGAGAAAAGTCTCCCCCTTTTTTCTTAAAGAACTGATAACCGAAGGCAGGATGAGCCTGGCGGATTATCTTATCGCATCTGTCAATATTTTTTTCGATCTCCTTCTGCCATACTGCAGCCTTCCCCCCCCATAAAATATAGCGGGGGCTATTCTCCCTTCTGTTTAATTTATTAATTAATATAGTGTGGAACTCTTTCCAGAAATTAAAATGCTTTTTTTTATCATCCTTTGTCGAAAAAGTAAGAGAGGAATTAATCATCAGCACTCCCATATCCAGCCAATCCAGAAAAAGATCCGCCGGGGACAATAATCCATTTTCTTTTGCAGCTCTCCTGCATTCATCAATTCCCGCCTCAAAACCAACTTTCTTTTTATGAATCAGTAATCCCTTCAAGATATTTTTTACAGAATTTCCCCTTGTTCTGTCTTCCCAGGCTGTTACCTCTTTATCCCAGAAAGAAATCCCGCAGGCTGAAGTAACCCTCGGATAGGGATCCTCCCCGTATAAAACACACCTGACCCCTTCAGGATCTACATAATTAAATACATTAAAAATGAGCTCAGGTTCGGGGATAATAGACCCGAATCCCTTCAGGAATTCAAATAATTGAAAATAGAATCTATCAAAATCTATTGAATCTGATAAAAACTTTTCCCATTTACAGGGCAATTTTAATTTCGAATCCATTACAGATAGCTCTCCATTAGGTATTTATACCCTATTGATAACAAAAAATATACAGGTATAATAAGCCCATATGGCTATCAAAAAGAAAATGGCGTTCAAAAGAATTGGAAACGTCAAACAGTTGAAAATAGAGACTCCGAAAGACCTTGAAGCTATCCTCTGTCTTGATAAGGCCCTATGGATAGCCACAGGGGCTCCAACAGACATGATAAACTGCGATAGAGATTTTCTCTCTTTTTTGGATAGTGACAATAACGGGCGAATTATATGTTTTGAAATCAAAAATGCAATAAAATGGACCCTGGAAACATTGGGAGTACACTCAGGAATTACACAAAAATCCCCCGAACTGCATGTTGGACATCTAAATTTAAACTCTGAGGACGCTAAAAAAATAAAATCCTTAATAAAGAAAGCCCCTGCCCTGCTTGATTTCCAGGGAAATGATAGAATAAACCTTGATCAAATAAGAAAACTAAAAAAACTGATAAATGAAAGACCTGACAGCGTAAAAGATTCGACACTCCCCGATGCCTCAAAAAACCCCGGGATAAGACAATTCATAGACGACATACTCTCTGTTACCGAAGGCATTTCACATCCTTCGGGGGGAAGAAAGGCAATAACCGAATCCGATCTGAAAATATTCCTGAATGAAGCTGATCTCTATCTAAGATGGCTGAAAGAAGGAGAAAAACCTGGTGTAATCCTTTCAGGGAAAAAAACATCGAAAGCCTATGAATATTTCGATCTACTAAAAGATAAAATAGACTATTACTTCGCATACTCTAAATTGTACCTGTACAATGATAATTTTCTTCTCCCTGAAGGAAAAGATTTCTGTGTAAGCGAGGCTCCAACAACGATCCTGATTGATAAACTGGGAAAAGACAGCATCATCTCCAGACCGGAAAAAAACTGCAAACTCAGTCTCGCAGGAAAGATTAATCCCTACTACATGGAAGATTTAAAAGAATTCTTCAAAAAAACCGCCGGGATGATAATAAAAAAGGGGGCAACTTCCATATCGGAAAAAGATTGGGAAAAAATAAAATCGTTTTTTTTCAACCATGAAAAGTGGGTCTCGGAGAAACCTGAAACAAAAATTGATAAACTGCCCAAAAAACAAATAGAAAAATATCTTGAGCTCGAATATAAAAATGCAATTCAAAACCTGATTACAAAAAACAACGAAACAGCTATGGTTATGGATAATATAGATCTTACCGAAAAACTCTGTTTATTCCAGATTAATCTGATTGATTTTACAAACAACTTTGTCAGCTTTCCCCATCTTTATTCACCGAAAGAGAGGGCGATGTTCGAAATGGGAACGTTAATAGTGGACGGAAGGCATCTAACCTTCAGCATAAGGATATCCGACAGGGCAGGTCATAGTAAGATTTCAGAAACAGGTAATATTTTTATCATATACGCTAAAATTTTTACCCATGGGGGAGACTCCTATGAAATAGCCGCTCCTGTTACATCGGGCACCAGGGGAAATCTCTACGCAGGTAAAAAGGGTGTCTTTTTTGACATAAATAATAATGAATTTGATGCCCTGATAGTACAGATTATTGAAAACCCAATAGGCTTGAGTGAAACCATTTTTTCTCCATTCCATAGAATCCAGAAACTGATCAGCAGTAAATTCGAGTTAATGACATCCTCGGCAGAAGGAAAACTGGATGAGACAACAACAGGAGCTGTTATCCCCCCTGCTCAAAAAAAATTACAAACAAAAGATTCAAGCAGAGGCATTGCAGCAGGAGGAATGATAATGGGCGGGAGTGTCGCTGTTGCTGCTCTGGGTTCAGCCCTTGCCTACATTACAAAAACCCTCTCCAGTGTAGATCCCCTTGCTATAGTAATAGCTATTTTCGCTGCACTAACAGCGGTCATAGTACCTGCTTCGCTAACTACATTTTTTAAGCTAAAAAAACGGGATCTAAGCACATTCCTCGAAGGGGCAGGATGGTCAATAAACGCACGCATGAGGTTAACACTTAAACTGGGCAAAATTTTTACGACAAAACCGAAATATCCAAAATACTTCTGATTCCCGATCCCAACTCCATCCCGGCAAAGCAGCTCCCATATCGCCGGCTGCAAACATATTTGCCGGGAAAAAGCAGGGATTTTTGTTGATACCGGATCCTATACCAGGGAATTCTCGCCTAACCGATTTCCTCAAAAACACCCAGGGTTCTATTTTTTCGAACATTACCAGCATTGAAAATTTTCCCATTCATGGTTATATACACCCCCCGGGATCTGGACTGAACGGATGCAACGGCAAGACCAAAATTAAAAAGAGCATCCGAGTATCCAAAAGTAAAAGGAATCATGGCACCAAACAGAACAACCGTCTTGCCCTTAACCCTTTTATCTATTAGTTCAGCCGTTTGAACCATCGTATCCGTCCCATGGGAAATAATGATCTTATCAGTTTCTGTCTCCATACATGCCCTTACTATCATTTCCCGATCCGCATCGACCATATTAAGGCTGTCTTTAAGCATTATCGTTCTAATAGATATCTCAATGGTGCATCTTGCCTGTTCAAGAATATTTTTTAGATACGAATGCTCCAGTACCAGATTGCCATCCAGCTTGTTATACTGCTTGTCAATTGTACCGCCGGTAATTAATACATTCACCAAACAGCAAGACCTCCCCTACTTCTTTATTTTCGTCGGTGCAACTTCTCGCAATGTGAAATCAACCCAGAAAAAGCCATGGGGCTGTTTTATGTCTGCACCAATCGCATCGGCCATTTCTTTAGGCGGATTTTCCATGGAACCCCACAACTTGGTTCTATCCGATCCATATCCAATCTGGAAAAACACTGTATTAGGATAGTACTTCTTTGCCCAGTAGTCAAAATCTTTTACCATAAGATCAAGATTCTGATAATCCTGGCTGTCATTGACGAAAATAAGATCTCCCCTGTATTTTGGGGGCATCCATGCAGGAAGCCAGTGCTTAAAGTACAATTTATATTTTCTGTTATACGATTTTACCTTTTTTTCCCATCTCTTCGCTTCCTCATCAGATATGGGCTCTCCATAACTAAGTTTGACATTTTTTCTAATTTTATGCCACTCAACATCTACGCCAAAACCTGCAACACATCTGTGTCTTCGATACCTCTTTAGAACAAGATCGATGAGATCATCGACATTGGCATCTCCGGACTCAACCTGGAGAAAAACTTTCACACCCTGTTTGTCGAAAAGAGAAAGGTATTTTTCATTTAAATCAACATTACTTGTAAATCTGACATTTTCATATTTTTTCCCATTTTTTGGCGGAGGAAAATCAAAGGAACAAACAGATTTTCCCTGAGAATGGGTTATCCTGCCAAGAATCCATAAAGCACATGGCGTCGACCCCTCAAAGTTTTTATTTATCGCCTTCAAAGCCATCACCCAGCCCTCAGGATTGGGAAATGGTCTTATACATTCTCTATGTGCCCTGGCTCCTGCATAAACAACCCCTTCGGTTCTCTCTTTCTCCAGGCACGAAACAAATAACAAAATACTCAACAAAACTGTAAAAAAAAATTTCATGTAACCCCCTATATCTTTTCATATTTCTATTATATATACTTCAAAAAGTCAAATACAGCTTGTAGTGTTCTGGAGGTGAAATAATGGGAAAAGGATTTTATTTGCTGAACCTGCTGTTTATCTGCAGTCAGGTTTCCTTTACTGATCAGCGTGCATACCAGCATGGGATTGATTTTATTCCCCTCGGAAATGGAAAATACTATTTGATATGGGCAAGCTCGGGGATCCCTCCGACAGGAGAAGATAAAAAAGGGAACTGGACTCACAATATTTATTATTCAAAAATAATTTCCCGGAATATTGAGATAAATCCTGTTAAAATTATAGGGAAGGCAGAGGCCCAGG
>CAZEKV010000170.1:0-4678 GCA_964512945.1 uncultured Spirochaetales bacterium
CTCCCCTATGCCCTCCATTCTATATAGATAAAAACTCCTGCCGCCTGTCGTTTCGCAAAGATACTCCAATTCTTCAGCAAGCTCTATTTCTTTATTAATATACACGCAATAAAACCTGACACCATTATTTTTTAGATAGGCCGATAATTCCATAAGACCATACCGGTCAAAAGCATCTTCCGGCAAAGTACCCTCTGTAATATATATTACAGCTCTCTTTGACATTCCCGTTACAAGCCTGGATGCCGATAGTTTTAATCCTGTATCAAATTTTGATTTATCAGAAAATCCCCAGGCATCAACGGCTCTGTCAATACTCTTTTTATTTACCTTATCGTTTTCCAGACGGATAACAGGGGTATCTCCGCTGTCTATAATGCCTATCCGCCCTCTGCCTCCCATACTTTTTAGTATCGAATCAAGAGCTGCCTTTAGATCATTTTTTTTATTTTTCATCGTAACTGCATTATCAAGAAGACATGAAATACTGGTTTCAGGATCAAGATTTCCCGTATAAATCAATTCTTTTCCTTTGATTGAATATTTTTTTTCAGTTACAACAAAATTTCCGGAACATAGCCCCGAAACAGGATCTCCAGATCTATTCTGAACCCTGACATCAAGGATTACATCAGGGTAATTATCAGAAATAACCCTTTCAATTCTTACAGAAAGCCCCGAATACATTTCTGATAAATCTGTAAGAAAGGATACCCTGCTCCCGTCAAAATCTACCATGAGGATATTATTGTTAATATCTTTTTCGGCCATCATTATTCTTCTTTTTTGGCCACTTTTTGGAGGGGGAGTTGAAATAACATCCACACTGTTATTTTCAATATTAACAGTTACAATTCTGTTTGTATCGGAAACCAGGATGTGATTTTCATCGTATAATGACAAACCCTCGGGACCCTGCAGCTTCCCCTTTGCAATCGTTTCAAGGTAATTACCGTTCAGATCAAATACGAAAATGGATTTTTTTACAACATCGGCAATAAAAATATTTTTATTGTGGACCAGAATCCCCGTGGGACCCTTAAACCCCTCAAATAGATCATTTTTTTCGCCAAAAGAAAATATGAAATTCCCATTGTAGTCAAATTTACATATCCTGCTGTTTCCCCAATCCGAAACAAATATATATCCATCCCCGTCTGAAGCCAGGTTCTGGGGTCCCAGAAGTTGCCCATCACCCCTGCCCTTACCCCCAAAACGCTTAAGGACTCTCCCGTCCCTCGTACATTTTAAAATTCTATCTCCACCATATTCTGAAATAAACAAATATCCATCTTCGGTATCCAGAATATCAAACGGATGATCCAACCCCGGTATTCCCGTGTTTATTTTTGAGACGAGACCCCCATTAATATCGAAAACAAGTATCTCATTAGAGGCAAAAGAAACCACATAAAACCTTCCGTCTCTTCTTAAACTTTTCCTGATAGAACTTGGACGCAGAAAAATATTGTATTCTTTTTTTCTGCCCTCTATTTCAGTTGAAATAACATATCGTTTTTGGGGTCTTAATTCTTTTCCCGGTCCCTGACGATACTTTATCGTACTATAAAGGGATTTTAACAGAACTGTCCCTTTTCCCGAATCTATTATGAACTTCATCGTCCTTAATGACTCTTCTTCGAACCCCATTCTATAGCAGGTTTTAGAATACCATTCATGGACGAGGAAATTGTCGGGCTTATACGAGAGGGATTTTGAAAAGGCTGCATAGGCATTATCGAAGAAGCCCCTCTGGTATGCTCTAACCCCCCAGCGAAACTCATCCCTGGCTCTAACAGAATCCATATCAATCTGCTGAGAAAACACACCTACGGCGCTGAAACATAACAGGGTTAAAAAAAAGGAACGAAACCAGCCTTTCACTCTAAAAATCACGTAGACAGTATACACCTATTAAGCAAGTATATCTACCTCATGCTCATTAAAAGGCAAGGCTATTTCCCCACGTAGACCAAGATACAGAATAGCTTTTAGATCCTGAATCTCGATTACAGACTCTGCGGAATCTACCCTGTTAGGCAGAGGATTAAACTGTTGCGAACCGACTTGTTCGATCATTTGACTACTCTCCTCTTTGTATATCGACCTCTCCGGTCATAAAATGAAGAGTTTTTTATATTTTTCTACTTTTTTGGGTCTTACTATCGCCCTTTTCCCGTTTTCATCATTGCTTTTAAGTGGGCAACAATTGTTTTATTCCCGGAAGCAATCCCAATTGCTTTTTTTAGATATCGTCTCGCCTCCATCTTCTTGCCAGCCTTATAATAGGCCCAGCCGAGAGAATCAAGATAGGAGGAATTATTTGGATCCAGATTGACGGCTTTTTTACAATAGGTTAAAGCCCTGGCTATATCAATATTCTCATCTGCAAGGATGTATCCGATAGAATTAAGTATATTCGGATTTTCCGAATCAAGTTTTTCTGCTTTTTTGAAGAAATCCATGCTCTCGTCAGTTTTCTTCTGAGCATACAAGCTGTACCCCATAATGCTGTACAACTGAGTCGATTCATATCCGTTCTTTATCATCTCGGATAGTTCAAATTCAGCGAGTTTATACCTTCCTGTAATGGAATATATATAGCTCAATATCAATCTGCATTGACAGACATAGAAAAGATTGGTTCCCATAGTGACAACCTGTTCCAGATACTCAAGTGCATCCTCGTATTCCCCAAGTCTGGTATAGCATAAACCTATATAATATGACAAATCCACATCAGTAGAGGGATTTATCCCGGTTTTAAGAAATTCATCGAGAGCTTTTCTATAGCGATGTACCGAAAATAATCTTAATGCAGACTTATATTTATCATCCATTGTCCCACCTTAGAATCCTGGATCCCGAGAAATCGGTATCCCCTTATCTTCCCTAAAAAAGCATATGTAGTATCCGGAATTATTCCGGATATATAACCCTGGCTCTTTCCGTAGGCTCACAAAAAAAATAATCACACTCAAAACCAAAAATTCTCTCATATTCCTCAAGCTTTTCAATATATTGTTCCATTTCATCTTTCTTAATCAGCGTAATTGTACATCCCCCGAAACCGGAACCCGTTAATCTGGATCCGAGAACACAATCAAGCTCCCACGATCTTTTTACAAGCCAGTCTATTTCGGGACAGGAAACCTCATACTGATCACGGAGACTTTCATGAGATCTGTTCAATAATTTGCCATATGTAACTAAATCGGACACCAGCAATGCCTCTTTTGCTTCAAGGGTTCGCTGGTTTTCTTCAACAACGTGTTTGCAAATACGCCTTAAATTCTCGGGGACAATTCCCATACTATGCTGGAGATCATATACTGAATAATCCCTCAGTGCTGTTCCCTTTTTCTTCTTATTCAATAAACTAACGCATTCCTTACATTCATTTCTTCGTTCTGAGAGCTCATTTGCAATATCGCCGTGTGGAACATTTGAGTTGGTGACGAGAAATTTTATCTCATCAAATTTAAAGGGAATGTAACTATACTCTTGAGTCCTGGAATCAAGAAAAATTACATTTCCCCTTTTTGATACAAATGATACAAGCTGATCGGTTATCTCGGAGCCTGTTCCCATAAACGAAGATTCCGCTACAGCAGCACATTTAATCAGCTGCATATCATTGATATCCAGACTATATAATTTTTTAACTGCGAGAAGAACCGCAACTTCAATCGCTGCAGAAGAAGACAAACCTATTTTCTGCGGGATATTCCCGGTAATTGTGATATCGATACCCTTAAAAACATACCCAAGTTTGTATAACTCAAATAACGCACCTTTTGGATAATTCGCCCATCTATCCTCCCTCTTATATTTGAGATTCGTTATGGTCGTTCTTTTTCTCTCGTCAAGATCAGCGGCATAGAATCGCAGCGAATTATCTTTTCTCTTTGATACTCCAATGGTAACCCACCTATCAATCGTTGACTTTATGACATATCCTGAGTTGTAATCCGTGTGGGACCCCATCAAATTCACACTGCCAGGAGCCACAGCAACTACCTCGGGGGACACAGCATATTCGTTTTTGTGAAGGGCTAGTATTTCGTTCATCATTCCGGTAGATGTTATAGTAATTCAATAAAATTTGCAATAAAAAGTTTTTTACGCAAATCCTATTTTTTTACCCCGTACCTCTTGTTAAAACGCTCGACCCTTCCGGCAGTATCAACAAGTTTTTGCTTGCCGGTATAAAACGGATGGCAATTCGAACAAATCTCAACCTCAATATCAGATTCTGTCGACTTTGTATTTATAACATTGCCACAGGCACACTTTATTTCAGTCATTTTGTATTCAGGATGTATCCCTTTCTTCATACACTATCCTCCAATATTTATTTATTCAGACGAATTATTTGTATTCATTGATCGCAGAAACGCATCATTATTTTTACTTTTATTCATTCTTTCCATTAATAGTTCAATAATCTCTACATCATCCATGCTATTGATGTGCTTTCGTAATATCCATATCTTTTTCAATTCCACATCGGAAAGAAGAAGCTCTTCTTTTCTTGTCCCTGACTTTTTAATATTAATTGCCGGATACAAGCGGCGATCGGCAATCTTCCTATCAAGATTCATTTCCATGTTTCCGGTACCTTTAAACTCTTCAAAGATAACCTCATCCATTCTGCTTCCCGTCTCGATTAATGCAG
>CAZEKV010000171.1:0-4678 GCA_964512945.1 uncultured Spirochaetales bacterium
AAACCGAAACAGGAATTCTGCGGGCTTTATATTGACGGTAACGGACCCATTATTATTATGGGAAAGCCTGTTCCTGAAGAAAAAATATATCTGAACTATCTCCCTATAGCGGCACCCTACAGGATAATGGATAAACCCAATGTCCTTATTGTGAATATTGGGGGGGGGATCGGTGTTCAGGAGGCTCTTTACAATAATGCTTCAAGAATAACCGTTGTTGAACAGAATCCCGAGATAATGAAGCTATTTGTATCCGAGCCTGTCATCTCAAGTTTCTCGGGGAATATTTTCTCAAATTCCACTGTCAGTTCCGTAATTGATGAACCGAGGGCTTTTTGTGTCAAAAATAAAGATGAATTTGATCTTATTGAGATTGGTCTTGTGGATTCGGTTGGGCTTTCTCAAACGGGGGGGTATCCTGTTAACGAAAATTTTAGGTATACCCTCGAGGCAATTTCGGAATATGTCTCCAGTCTAAACGAAAATGGAATTTTATCCATCACGGTATGGGACCGCTTAAGACCCCCGAGGAATGTCCCAAAACTTCTGGCTACTGTTGTAGCTTTTTTGAAGAGCCGGGGGGTAGAAAAACCCGAAAATCGTCTTTTTGTCTCCAATTACCTGAACTCAACGGCAACCATCCTGGTGAAGAAATCGGATTTTTCCAGGGATGAGATTAACCGCCTGATCAAATTCAATAATGACATGTCTTTTTCGATCATTCATTATCCGGGCATGCCCCGATATTCACTGGATGCCGGGAAGGGAACCCGCGATTTTGATAAAGAGAATAAAAAAGTTTATAATTTTTTTAACAACATGTTTACGGAAATTTCGGGGGAGAAATTAGATTACGTTAAGCCCGCTGATTTTTATCATTTTCTGCTCCATGAATTATTCGATGGGAAAGAAAAAGAATTGTATAAAAACTACATTTTCGATATTACTCCGATGACCGACAACAGACCCTACTATAGTGCTTATATGAAAGCCGATAAGATTGGAATGTACATGGATCAGCTTTCCGATGTCTCGGAAGAGTGGGGCTACCTGATGCTTTTTGGGGTATTACTTCAATCAATTTTATTTGGTTTCTTAATAATCCTTATGCCTGTTGCGGGGCGCTGGAGGGAACTTTTCAGCAAAAAGAGGGGTACATTCGGTGTGATCATATATTTTGCATGTCTGGGTCTGGGATACATGCTAATAGAGATGTTCTTGATACAGAGGCTGGTTTTCTTTTTGAGTGATCCGATAATATCTGTTTCCATTGTAATTACCTCGATGCTGATAGTTTCGGGGATAGGGAGTATTTTTAGCAAATATCTGGCAAAATCCAGAAAGAACATTGTTAGAATTGCTACAGCCGGGATTATTTTAAGTATTATATTCTATCTCTTTGGTCTTTCGCCGATTTTGAACGTTTTCCTCGGGAATCCAATAATAGTAAAGATTCTTATTGTCATAGTTCTCATTTTTCCGGCTGCTTTTTTTATGGGGATGCCCTTTCCAAATGGCCTTAGTGCATTGACAAAAAACCGTCCGGGGTTGATCCCCTGGGCATGGGGGATGAATGGGGCTTTATCAGTTACCGGTTCCGTGCTGGGGCGCATGATATCCATATCCTTCGGTTTTTCTGTTGTTCTGATAATATCAATCTTCATCTATGGGGTTGCTGCATTGCTCTTTACGGCAAATGAGGGGAAAAGAGTTTTTAATTATGGATAATATGGATAAAATGAGGGGGGAAACCGGAAAGATAAATTTCGGGGTGGGATTAAAAAAGGCTATCTTCCGTCACCGTTTTATAATGTTTCTTATAGGATTTTCGGTTTTTCTTTTTCTGGGGTTTTCTCTACATATGTATGTAAATAAGAGCGGATCGGGGTGGAGAGATTTTTTCTCTTTTAAATCAAGTTTTTACCCAAATGACGGCGGGGGTTCGGCTGAGAAAGATGTCGAGCATATTGTTAAGGAAGGAGAAAAGCTTGAGGATATAGCATTGGTATACGGAGTTGATCAGCGTCTTCTTGCTCTCTACAATGGACTTACAAACCTTGATGCTCTTCTGGTAGGCCAGAGTATTATAATACCCTCAAAAAAAAGTATTATATTTTTCTCAAAATCTGTTAAACCTGATAATATAAAACTGAGCGGCCTGCTCAGGATTTATTCTAAAATAAAACGGAATAAATTTTCGGTAACTGCGAATTTCCAGGTGGAGACGAAAATAAAGGGTGATGATTTGTTGTACCGCTGGAATCTGGGTAATGGCCAGATCTCCAACGAGCGTTTTCCTACGGGTACGTACTTTCTTCCCGGAACCTATATTGTGAAACTGACAATATTTGATAAGGTTGGAAACTCGGTAGATTCCAACAGTATTTATGTGGATGTCCCCTATAATACGAATATAAGGGAATCCGGTCAAAGATTTATTACAATTGGGCGGGTTGGTGAAATTTTCAGCATGAAAGGAAGAATTGTTAGAATTATGAATCATGAAGAGGGCAATCAACTTCCATTTATTGTCGAATCAGAGAAGGGGCCAAAGGGATCAAAACTATACAGGGCATTAACTCCAGGATTTTATCATATAGTTCTGTCTGTTAATAACAGAAGGGAAAATCTTTATCTATACATAAGCTATATTGATTCGGTAAATACCTGTAGAAGTGATATAAACTGGTACAGAACCCAGTATAATACCGGTTTTCCTTCAAACTGCGGCCCGACAGTGGTTTCAATGGCAATAGCATGGGCCAGAGGAAAATACGTTTCTGTAGCCGACATAAGAGCCGGTATAGGTTATCCCTATGCCGATGGTTCCGTTGGATTTGATAATATAGAAGAGGCCATGAAGAATTACGGTCTGGTTGTAAAACCGGGAAAGATATCTTTGCCTGAGGATATTTTTGGTGTAATCAACCGCGATCACCTTGCAATAATACTTTTTCAAACTGGGATGCTCAAAAAGGTTTTCGGCGATCCTGGATTTGATCCAATTGGAAGATACTATGATGATGAGGTAGGTCATTATACTATAATCAAGGGTTATACCGTGGATAAAAAATATTTTATCGTGTATGATCCCATCCCTGGTGACTGGGGGGGGAACGTTTCCCGTTACAATGACGGAGTCAGCATGATAGGACGCAACCGTTACTATCCTGTTGATGAAATGATGAACGCCTTTAAGACAAAATATATGCTTGAGGTCTGCAGGAACGGGAGATAAACGGGTTTTTACTCTTCAGCTTCTATTCCGATTATTGTGATATCATCATCGATTATTTCTTTGCTGAATTTTTGAGCGGTTTTATAGAGAAGCGAGACGGAATCCTCCAGAGGGATTGTCCCCATTTTTTTGATTATTTTTTTCACCCCGCTGATGCCCAGCATCTGCCCCGATTTATTTTTTGCTTCCGTTATTCCGTCGGTGTACAGGTACAATCTTTCTCCGCTTTTTATCTGCATTTTTGTTTTATAAAAGAATTCGGCTTCATCGAAGGCTCCTATATATCTTATGTTTTCATCCGTAAGCTCTTTGAGGGTGCCGTCGTTTTTTAAATAGAGTATTGGGTTTTGAAAAGCATTTGAAAAGGTTATTGAATTGTCAAAATCATTAATTATCAGACAGGATACTGTAGCATAAATTCTACCCGGAAAAGAGTTGTATAAAATGGAATTTAATTCTTTTAGTATGCCGTCTGTTGTATCTTCCAGGTTTGTCGCTTCATCAATGGCTGTTTTAAGGGAAAAAAGAAACAGGGCTGCGGGGATGCCATGTCCGCAGATATCCGCAATTAAAAAAACAGTATTGTCTTTATCCAGTTGCCTTGAGTAGTAAAAATCCCCTCCTATAACAGCAGAGGGGCGGTTGAAAATCTTAATCTTGAATTTTTTTGGTTTATGAATTTTCTTCGGGAGAACTTCTTCTATTAATTTTTGTGCAATCTGCAGTTCCATGGAGGTCTTTTGCTCTTTTTCCTTCAATTCGAGAAAAAGGCGTTTATTCTCCTTTATCAATCTATCCTTCTCAAAGGTCTGCTCTATTATGTAGAAAAGTGATTCTCTGGTTTTATTGATATCATCCTTTATAAAATAATTCTCTGCGATCTGCATAAGATCAACAATTACCCTGATATCAGCCTGTGCACTCAGCATGATAACCAGGATCCCGGGGAATTCAGATTTTATATATTTTAAGAGCTGTCCCCCATTCATCTCGGGCATATCAAAATCCGTTATTACCAGATCATATTTCTTCTCAAGGAGCTTTGATTTTGCGTCAAGGCCGTTAACGGCAGTATCTACATCATTATACCCCTCTTTTTTAAGCAGGAAGGATAACCCCTGTCTGATGGTTGTAGAATCATCCACAAGAAGAATTTTTTTTGAAAAGTAACTTATTTTTCCCATGTTTTACTATTCCTATGCCAATTCTGAATAAAAGTATCGCAGCTTCAATATCGTTAAAGATATATTACAACTTTTTCGATACTGATAACAGGGAGGCGTAGTTGTTGAGATCCTGTATCGGCATTTATGATACAGTATATTACGAGAAGTTTCAATTTATCTGAATAATCTGAAAAAGGAGAGTGAATCCCTGATTATTCGGAGGAAGTTCTGAATTTTTTACAGGAGAGTAATAGGCTATATAAAATTGTGCAAG
>CAZEKV010000172.1:0-4655 GCA_964512945.1 uncultured Spirochaetales bacterium
AGACAATCTAAACTTTACAAATCATTCAAAAATACGAAGACGTTTGCCTGTTGTATTGACAAAAAAGGAGATAAGTAAAATCTTCAAATTGCTTGTTTATCCGTATAGATTAATGGTGGAAATTATCTACGGCGGCGGTCTGCGGCTTTCGGAATGCCTGAAGCTTCGCATAAAAGATGTGGATTTTCAAAACCATATTCTAACCATTCGATCAGGAAAGGGAAACAAGGACAGACAAACCATTCTTTCACAAACAACGGCGGTCAAGTTAAAAGAGCATATTATAAAAAGCAGAAAATATTATGAGAAAGATCGATTTGAAAATCGACCGGGTGTTGAACTTCCTTTTGCTTATGAGAGAAAACATCTCTACGCCGGGAAAGAATGGGCGTGGTTCTGGGTCTTCCCTTCGGCAAAACTTTCTATCGATCCAAGAACTAAAATTGTCCGCAGGCATCATTTATATGAAAGTTCATTGCAAAAACATTTTAAGTCCGCCCTGAGAAAAACTCAAATAGCAAAGAATGCGAGTATTCATACTTTACGGCATAGTTTTGCGACGCATCTTTTAGAAAATGCTTATGATATCAGAACGATTCAGGAATTGCTCGGGCATTCCAACGTTTCTACAACGATGATCTATACCCATATTGCAAACCGCAATAAATTGGGGGTGGTTAGTCCCGTGGATGAACTCGGGGAATAAGGGAGATATACGGCTGCCGTATATCTCCCTCACACAGGAATGTTGTACGGAATTCCGTGTATTTATACTATCCGGAAACTTGCACCCGGAAAACATCCGGGGGATACAATTTTGAGAATTCCGTGTATCTATACTATCCGGGAATTCCAGCTTTCTTTATAAAACTCCTAAAATGAGAAAACTCTGGCCGGGTTCTGTCTTCTTATACTTAATTTTGTACTTTCTGGAATTTTCTTTTGCGGCTTAACTGTTTTTAAGGGGGTTTTAGGTTTCTTTTTCCGATATATTCTCTTTTTACCGCTGTTCCTGCTTTTAAATAATAGTATAATATGCTGTCTTTATCCGGAAAAAGACGTTAGAATAAGCAGCAGACATTTGTTAAAAGTATAAGGGATTGAACAGGACAGAAAACCCCGGACGCTATTTTCCGGCTTTGGAGACTGTTTATTGACAAGAACTTTTTCAAATGATAAACAGTGTAATGGGAGATGTAAATGGATATACGAATGGAAGAAAAAAATGAAGAAAAAAACGCTAATATAGAAGATGTTCTTTTTCAAAAAATGCTTAAAGTCCGGACAATCCTTCTTTCCGGTGAAGTAAACAAGACTCTCGCTGAAAAAGTAATTAAACAGTTGTTAATACTTGAGGCGGAATCCGATGATCCTATCAAAGTTATGATTGATTCTCCGGGGGGAGATGTGGATGCGGGATTTGCAATATTTGATATGTTGAGATTTGTAAAACCCGATGTATACACCATAGGTATGGGGCTGGTGGCCAGCGCAGGGGCAATTATTATTCTTGCTGCTCCAAAAGAAAGAAGAATGGGACTGCCGAATTCTCATTATCTTATTCATCAGCCTTTGAGCGGGATAAGGGGTGTTGCCACAGAGATCGAGATCCATGCAAAAGAACTTGAGAAGCTGCGTATAAAAATTAATAAACTGATTTCCCTTGAAACGGGTGTTACCATCAAACAGGTAGAGAAAGACACCGATCGTGACTACTGGATGAATTCCGAAGAAGCAAAGGGTTACGGTCTGATTTCCAGGGTTATTTATAAAAGAGAAGAGTTGCAGGTATGAACCATAACGACATAGCCAGTTTTATATCAAAAACTGCCAGGGGCTTTGAGGAAAAAGATTTTCCCGGGGATACCAATTTATATAAGGGAAAAGTCAGGGATGTTTTCAAAAAAGAAAAGGAATTACTTATATACACATCTGACAGGATTTCAGCTTTTGACAGAATTCTAACCACAATTCCCTTTAAAGGAGAAATTCTCAACAACCTATCTCTCTACTGGTTTGACAGAACAAAGGATATTATCCCGAACCATGTTATTAAAAAAGTCTCTCCCCGATCAATGCTTGTAAAACGATGTGAGGTTCTTCCTGTTGAGGTTATTGTAAGGGGATACCTTACGGGTTCCGCATGGCGGGATTACAAAAAAGGTAATTCTGTTTCAGGAATAAAGCTTCCCGGGGGCATGACTTTTAATGAAAGGTTCAACCGCCCCTTAATAACCCCCTCGACAAAAGCGGAAGAAGGCCATGATCTTCCTGTTTCCGCTGAGGAAATTGTTAAACAGGGTCTTGTGGATGGGGATGTCTGGGCCGGGGTAGAAAAAGCGGCACTCTCTGTTTTTCAGAGGGGGACGGAACTTGCAGATAGGCAGGGTCTGATCCTGGTGGATACAAAGTATGAATTCGGACTCCTTGATGGAGAATTGATACTTGTTGATGAGGTTCACACCCCTGATTCCAGCAGGTTCTGGTACTCGGATACATATGAGGAGTTGTTTAAGGCTGGAAAAAAACAGAGGAAAATAGACAAGGAATATCTGCGGCAGTGGCTTATGGAGCAGGGGTTTTCGGGAGACGGAGATCCCCCTGTTATTCCCGATGATGTGCGCGTAGAAGTGGCATACCGCTATATCAAGGCATACGAATTGATTACCGGCAGTATTTTTACCCCTGAATCTCTGGATTTAAACACAGAAAAGAACAGAATAATTGAAATATGCGAATAATGATAACGGGCGGGGTCAAGTCCGGTAAAAGTGAGTTTGCCCTGAGGCTCGCCGATAAATATTTTAACGATAAATATTTTCTGGCAACTGCAGAAGCCTTCGATGACGAGATAAGAAAGAAAATTGAAAAACACAAAAAAGACCGTCCGGAAAGTTTCATTACAATAGAAGAACCGATTCATATTGAAAAATTTATAAGGAATGATTTGCTTCTGGACTGCATTACTCTCTGGCTGAACAATTTATTTCATTACAATATTGTTGATAAATGGGAAGAGATCCTGGATGATTTTTTAAAACAGAGTAAGGATAGGTTGATCATTGTAACAAATGAAACCGGCATGGGAAACATCCCCCCGGATAGGGCCTCAAGAGAGTATAATAATATTCTTGGAGCAGCAAATAAGAAAATTGCAGAAAGAATGGATCTTGTCTACTTGATGATCTCTGGCCTTCCACTAAAAATAAAGGGATAGTATTTTGCTTATATCGGTTCCTTCTTATATAATTCCAGGGACATACCTTGAAAATCTTAGATTCATTTCATCTATCAATGGAATAAACTCTGTTGAACTCCTGTTTTTTGTTTTTACCGGAGAGTCCTGGCTGCTTTTTAAAGAAGAAGAAAAACAGATCCTTGAATACAAAAATAGATTTTCCTTTACCCTTCACATGCCTCTGGTTTTAAAAAGGTCTTCCGAGGAAATTATAATAACTACAAAAGATTACGTTAGATATTATATAATCCATCCCCCGAAAATAGATATGTCAGAAAAAGATTTAGCGGAATATCTTTCTTTAATTGAGGAGTGGAGAACAAACTACGGCAATATCTTTTTGCTGGAAAACCTTGTGGAAAGCAAATTTACCGATATCGCCGACAGGATAGAAGACTTACCCATCTGTTTTGATACCGGCCACCTCCTTCTAAGGAATGAGGATCCCGGGGAGTTTATAAAAAAGTATAATACCCGCATAAAAGAAATACACCTCCACGGGGTAAAAGAAAGCAAGGATCATGAAGTAATACTACCCGGAGAGGTGTGGATGGAAAATATAAAACCATTTCTTGAGGAATTCGAGGGGGTCTTGAATATCGAGGTTTTTTCTTCGGAAAAAGTATATAAAATTCTGGATCTTATTATGGCATAACGCACGGCTTTTACCCTGCTCAGAGCTTAGAGAAACTATATTTTTACCCGGACGACCGGAATGGCTTTTTCCTTTTCCCCAATGCCCCGGGGAATCTCGATACAAAAATTTTTTATACAAACAATATCTTTTTCCATTATAATACAAGATATATTAGAATTCTTCAGGAGATACCCATGTATATAACCATAGCCGGAGGGGGATTGATTGGAAGAGGCCTTTCAAAAACCCTTATAGATAATAAACATGATGTTATAATAATAGATTCCAGTGCCTCAGTCTGTGAGGAGATCTACGCAAGACTGGGAGCGGTTACAATCAACGGAAATGCCACAAGCCTGGAAACCCTCGAAAACGCCAGAATAGAACAGAGCGATGTTGCAGTAGCCGTAATGAGGGACGATTCGGACAATCTAAATTTTGCTCTTCTTGCAAAACATTTCAAGGTGCCGCAGATTGTTGTGAGAATGCACAACCCGAAATACGAGGATATCTACAAAAGCATAGGTGTAAGCAATATTGCAAGGGCAACGGACATGCTGATTGACCAGATGCTGGTAAACATAGAAAGTCCTGATTTACGAAAGGTTACGGGATTCGGAAATCTCGAAATATGTATTATCAACATAGGCCGGAAATCATTCATTGGAGGCCGCTCAATAAAAGAAATAAACGCCCTTAAAGACTTCCCCCAGGATATAATAATAGCAGCAGTATTCCAGGATGAAACAAAGGCGTTTATTATCCCCCGAAGCAGCACAG
>CAZEKV010000173.1:0-4593 GCA_964512945.1 uncultured Spirochaetales bacterium
AGATAAATCCTGTTAAAATTATAGGAAAGGCAGAGGCTCAGGAACCGGCAAGTTCTGCAATTTCCAGTGATGGGCGAATTTGCATAACCATGGAAGACGGATGGAATGTAAAAAATGGGATTGCACAGCGATTCGGGATATACGATACCGGCATGAACCCGATAAAGCCCTATCCTATTATGGTTCTGGACGGCGGACATTCGGGACATACGGCAGCTGTGAAAAACCGGTTCATTATCTTTTACTCAAATGGCTGGGTGGATGGCGGAGGAGTGGATAATCTTGGTACCGGAGACGATGTTCTTGCAAAAATCTATACCTCAAGCGGCAAATTTATAAAGAAAATCGATATTGCCGTCAGTAAAAAAAGCAGGGACTGGTGGCCCCTGATAGCAGGATCGGATACAACAGCCTGCCTGATATGGCAGAGATTTATTAAAGGCAAAAAGTATTCCAGACTTATGTGTTCAATCATAGATCCTGCCGAAGGGAAAATAGTCAAGGCAAATTTTATACTGGAAAATAATCTGAAATACTATACCTACAGTGTAGAGTATATCCCTGAATTGAAATATTTTATTATCTTTGGAGCCTATAAAAAGAACGGCGGATTTGTATTTTTAATAGATCAAGCGGGCAATGTAATCAATGTAAATAGAACAATCCCCTCAATTGTGAGGGAATCCCGCCCAATAATCTCTAAAAACCGGCCGGGAGTTTTGATTGCTCAGCCCATTTCTCCTTCGGGGTTAATGCTTTTGTCCTGCGCCAAAGATGGCATTATTAAATACGAAAAAACCCTGGACGATTCCTATGTATGGGGATATTCCGGTACGGATGGCATTTTTGTTAATTCCGGTACTGTATACATTGTTTCGCTGTCTCCAGAGGGTTTGGTCGAAAAAACTTTTAATATTCCGGAGTGATTTTTTGATTTTCATGCACTGGAAAGAATAAAACCACAACGGTCGACTTTTCCGGTTCTTCCGGAATAGTGGGCATGCGTGGAAAACAAAAAAGTGTATTGTTCTTTTGGTAGTATTTTTTACTGGAGATATAAATGAGGAGATTGCTATTTTCTACGGCTTTATTGATGTTATCATTTTCTGTTTTCTGCACCGAGATTCTGTTTATCAGTGATAAGGGTTGGTGTGAAATTTTCTTTGACGGCACCAGTGCCGGGAAAATCCCCTTAAACAAGCATAAAACCACCGTAGAGATTGAGCCAGGTGACTACGTTTTGAGGATTGCAGATTCTTTCGACAAAAATTGGTATGACAGCAAAATTACCATACCTGATACCAACAAAATAACAATTCAGGTGGAACCGGATTTTTTTGAAATCATATCGCTTGAAGGTAAAAATAACCATGGAAATATCATAAAAGCGGAAATGCTCCTGGATGAGTATTCCGTAAGGAAAATAAAAACCCTCCTTTACATTACATCTGAAACAGAGGGGCTGGAGATTCTTCTTAACGGAAAGTATCAAGGGAAGACTCCTTACAGTATTCTTAACATCAAACCCGGAAAATACAAACTTACTGTAAAAATGAAAGACAAGATACTGCTAAGTAAAACAATTCTTGTAAAAAAGAGGAATGTTACACATATAACTCTTAGTATCGACAGCAGCGATAAAAAATAAAAACCATGTTATGTGTGGAGTTTTTGCAGGCCTAAGATATCTTTTAGAAAAAAAATCAGAAAATGTTTCGAGGCGTATCCAAACTTTTCCGACACCGCATACTCCTGTCCAGCGTCTGATGCACAAAGATTTTTTTTTCTCTGCTGTTCTATTGAAAAACCCCTGTCGAGGGTATAGTGTTAGAGAGTAGCGTTTATTGTGTAATAAAACAGGAGGAAAAAATGAAAAGATTTGCATTTTTCTTTTTTATTTCTTTATTGATTCTGGGCGGATGTAAGACAAAAGTTACCAGAACTGATGTTGATACTACCATCGATATAAGCGGTCACTGGAATGATACCGATTCGAGGCTGGTTGCAAAGGGCTTGATCCAGGATGTTCTTTCGAGAGCCTGGATTTCTGATTATTACCGGATGAACAATGGTAAACCAACCGTCATTGTAGGAACTGTCAGAAACAAGAGTTCCGAGCACATAGAAACCCTTACTTTTGTAAAGGATATAGAAAAAGCATTAATTAACAGCGGGCGCGTCAAAGTTGTCGCAAGTCGGACAGAAAGGGAAGAAATCCGTGAAGAACGCTCGGATCAGCAATACTATGCGAGAGAAGAAACCATTAAAAAAATGGCGGCGGAGACGGGAGCGGACTACATGTTAAAGGGAGTAATCTCAACAATAGTTGATGCCGAAGGAGGCAAAAAGGTCGTCTTCTATCAGGTAGATATGGAATTGATTGATCTCGAAAATACGGAAAAAGTATGGCTGGGTTCAAAGAAAATAAAAAAATATATTAAGCGTCCTGGAGCGAAATGGTAACTCCTGTCAGGATTTTAAGACCAAAAAAAAGGATTGCTGCAACATTTCTTTTATGTGTGGTGATTTTTTCTCTATTTTCAGCCTGCACGAGTATGCGCAGGCTGAAAAAGCATTATGCAAAAACCGATAAGGCTGTATCAAAAAGTAATTATCTTGAAGCGGCAGCCCTTGTTAAATCGGAAAAAGAGAAAAGCTATAAAAAGCGGGATCGGGTTCTCTACTATCTGAATCTTGGGATGCTGCATCATTTTGCCGGAAAGTACGCGGAAAGCAACAGACTGCTTACTATAGCTGAAAATGCCATTGAAACCCTTTTTACAAAAAGCATTTCGAAGGCGGCCGTGTCATTACTTTTAAACGATACAGTTCTGGATTATTCGGGTGAAGATTATGAAGATATATACATAAATGTTTTTAAGGCTCTAAATTACCTGAACATGGGAAACTTTGACGAGGCTTTTGTTGAAGTACGAAGGATCGATATTAAATTAAGTATTCTAGAGAATAAATATAAAAAATTGTCCGGGGGCTACAATCGTTCCAAAGATAACATAACCAGTATCCGCCCCGGCAGAAACAGATTCTTCAACGATGCCCTGGGAAGGTATTTGAGCCTGCTTCTATACAGAGCTGAAGGTGATTTTGATAATGCCAGAATCGATATGGAAAAAATTCGTGAAGCTTTCAAAAATCAGAAAACAGCCTACAACTTTCCCGTGCCTGAATCGATAAATCATAACCCTGAAGCCGATTCTACGAAATTGACCGTATTGAGCTTCGCGGGAAGAATCCCCGACAAGAAAGCCTTTACAGTAAGAATAACAACATTAAAAAATGCAATTGTATTAACGGTTCTTAACGAGAACAAGAAATTTCAAAATGAATTAAAGGCTTTTCAAGCCCTGTATTTTAAGGGAATAAAGGGGGGCTATAATTTTAAGTTTCAACTCCCCTACATTAAACCGGAGGGTTCAAAAATTGACTCAATTGCCCTGATAATTGACGGCGAAAAGGTTGCTGAGCTTGAAAAGCTTGAAAGTCTTGAAAATATTGCACTTGAAACTTTCAGGGTAAAAAAACCTGTTATATATACAAAAACTATTGTCAGGACGATTGTAAAAGGGGTTCTCGCAGGGACAGCAGCCAATAAAGCAAGCGAGAGCATGGAAAAAAAATACGGGAACTCTGGATGGCTGGCCGGCCTCGCGACAAAGATTCTTGCCTCCGTAGCGGTAGATATATCTGAAAAAGCGGATTTGAGGATGGGACATTTTTTTCCGGCATACGCATATGTATCGGAAATCGAGATTACTCCGGGCATCCACTCCCTTTCCATCGATTACTACAATAAATCAGGAGATCTTGTCTTCAGTGATTTCAAGGGCAATATTGAGATTAAGAAAGGGGATCTTAACCTTTACGAATCCTTCTATCTCAGATGATTAAAACGCCGCTTCTTTCGTAAAGAGATATCCTTCCTGACATAAGTGGTACTTGCAACACCTTAATTATTATTACGAAGACAGGCTGCTCATTTGCCCCAGCATGTTGTAAGATATGAATATACAACGGAGGGGGGGGAGTTAACCATAGCCTGAACCACAGAACAGACTACTATACCGGGATCAGCAAAGAAAGGCTTCTTGAATTGAGAAGGGGTTGTGATAGGGAATAACCTCTTCTCTTGACTGTTCAATAATTAGAAAAACTAATTGAACAAACAAACTATAAAGTATATAATTCATCCATAAAAAGATGGATCCAAAAACAAAAAACCTGCTTCCGAATCTCCTCTATCTCAAAACCTTGATGGAAAGGGAATTTTTTTTCCGTGAAATGTTCGCGGAATTTTTATGCGGGTTGTATATGATAGAATACCGCTTTCTCAGCGGCAACGGGTCGCATAAAACACGGTATCCTGGCAATCCCGCATTCAGTCCGGCAGAGAAAAATGTAAGCAATCCTGCAGAGTCTGCGGTCAATAGAGATACTTCGCCGGGGGATTGCTTGCAAATCAACAGAATTTGGTTTTTACAAAGGCAAGATCTCAATTTACTTATAAGACATATGGGTCAGGTCAGCAATATTTTATATATAATATTGTTAAACGATGATTAATGCTTTTTGGAG
>CAZEKV010000174.1:0-4573 GCA_964512945.1 uncultured Spirochaetales bacterium
GAGGAGGGCAGTCTGGCAGAAATAAGGGGGGAATTCAAGTTGTCAGCCGAATTAAACACAAAACCCGTTGGTTTTATATTCCAGCCCGGGCTATCTTTCCATAGCTCCGGCAGAATCGAAAGGCTCCATAAAAACGGCGGCTCCATGGCTTTTTTGTTTCCGATAACCCTCGCCGAGGGAGAACCATTCCAGTGGAAACTAACGCCAGGATATAAAAGAACATTTGCAACGACAAAAACCATAACCAGGAGCAAAAATTTCAGCACTGATTTTGAGAATTTGTTTCAGGGCTTTGGAGATCAGTCATACCTTTACAGGACATTCCCGGTGATTGATATATTTTCGAAGAAAACCGTTGAAAGATTTAAAACAGATACCAGGAGTCTAAAATACGCAAAATTTGATCCAAAAATCTTCCTTAGTTATTCCAGACGCTATGGTTCACATATCTACGACCTTTTCGTGCCCTGCGAAATTACCCCCGAACTGGGGAAGAAACTTGTCCGTAATGCAGACAGCCTCCTGAACCATTATACCCACAGTGTTTCTACAAAAACCAGTGCCTTGAACCTGTTTGGCAAACTGGGAGCCTATCCTATTTTCTCTTTCTATAAAACCGAGGAAATAACAACCACCTTAAAATTCTCAATGGAAACAAGCGATTCCTGGAAAAGAAAATACAGCAATTTCAATCTGCAAAACTATCTGACCTTCATAGGAAATAACAATAATAAACTCTCTTTCGAAAATAGTTACTCTGTGAACTACAACAGAAAAAAAACCCGCCTTGAAGAGGGTTCCTTAAGTTTTTTATGGCATACCTTTCCTGAAAATAATTTTAAACTCCCTTTTTTCAAAGATAAAAGCCAGGAAAGAACCCATTTCCAGCATAATGAGATACTCAGATGGTCCATAGAAAAAGAATTCGGTAACAGGGTTTTTTCAATCTTCATAAAACACGAAACAAGATTGGTTTTTCCTGAGATAGGATTTGCCTCAATACATCTTGCATTCGGGATCTCAAAAGACAGGCACCCCGTCTCCGGGATAGAGGGGGGAATTGAAATGGAAATCACCTTCTAATAGAAATCTAATAGAAAACCTCCAAACAACCGATAGGCTTAATGACTATCAAAAAACTTGCTGAGAGTCCGGGAATATTGGGTTTGAAAGGATCTTCTGATAGAATACTTCAACCCGGGAAGTGCTTCCGCCTATTTTTGTTTTTGAAAGATAGTCCTGCTATGAAAAAGCCGCAGGATTTCGGGCAATTGTATATGATTATGATAGAATATGTACTATAATCCCGTGAATATTGTTTTTTCATACTAATAGGGTGTATAATTGGATATAAGGGAGAATTTTATGGGAAAGATCGTAAAAAAAATTGGACTGATTATATTTCTTTGTGTTTTTATTTCCTCTCCATTTTTTTCCGAGGAAACAGAACCTGTACCTGAAACTGATACCCCGGCAGAAGACGTTAAGCCGACGGAAAGCGAGAGTACAGAGGAAGAAAAACCCGAAACAACACCGGAGGAAGAACCGGCAGAAAGTGATTCGGCAAAGTTTAGTTTCAACTTTGGTCTTGGCTTCTCGGTAGAATCCTTTAACGAGGGAAGTGATGAAATAATCTATCAGGGATTGACAATCGCCCCGGAATTTGTTTTCGGCAAGTTTGCCGTATGTTTTGACTTTACCCTCCATTACAGATTTACGGGAGGTAGTGGACATAGTTTTGAAGTAAGAAAAAAAGACTGGGTTCCCGATTCGGCAAAGGGTATTCTCCCCTTATACCTTCCAAAAATTGCCTACATACGCTACGGGGAAAAAGGCGAAGACATCTACCTGAAATTGGGAAGTATCGATGATGCTATCCTCGGAAACGGATTTATCATGGGCGGGTATTCAAATATGCTTTTTCTTCCGGAAGAAAGGATTTTCGGGCTAACCTTCGACCTCGATGGGAAACTCTTTAACTTTCCATATCTTGGATTTGAGACATTTATGGGGAATCTCGGGCATTTTGATATTGTAGGGGGACGACTCTACGTACGACCCCTGGCTGCAATAGATTCGAAAGTAATGAAAGAACTTCAGATAGGATTTACAACTGCAGCCGATATCGATCCCTATTATCATAGAGATAATCTATCAAATGATGCTGCCCATGTAGTTATGATGGGAGCGGATGCCCGTCTTCCTATCGTTGATAATAAATCTATTTCATTTGCCGTGTTCGGCGATTATGTCAACCAGCAGTTTAAATACCATGGAGGAATGATTGGAGTCGGAGGACAGATTATAAAACATGTCAATTATGGTTTTCAGCTGCGTTTTCTCGGGGATAATTTTGTACCTGTATACTTCGATGAATCATACGACCTTTTCAGGGTCGAGAAATACGATATTGTATCCGGAAACACCGAATACCCCAACTCCATCGCCTGGCAGGCTTTGCTGGGATTTTCTGTCTTAAAGGATGCTCTCTCACTAAATATCACGATTGACGGTCCATTTAAAGCACCCAATTCAGACAGGGATAATTATCTGAACTACCCCCATTTAAGAGCGGACTTTATCCTTGCAGAGGGGCTCATTCCCTATTTTTCATTCAATGCATATTACGATAAAAAACTCATCAGAAAATGGGGGGATCTCGTCAGTGCGGAGAATGCCATTATAGGAACAGCCCTTAACTATCAAACCGGCCCCGCTGTCATAACGCTATATTACAATCTGCGTTACAATCCTGAAAAACCCGGCAGCAATAAATGGGAGATTACATCAGGAATAAAGAGTGCTATAAAGATTTCTACCGGAAGAAGATCTGGTAAAGACAAACCTGCCGGGGAGGAAAAATAATGAATAGGAAAATTATTATAATAGCAATATTTCTTTTGACAGCAGTATGGCTTGCGGCAGAACCCGGAACCATTCTGGAATTTTGTGATGATGAAACCGAGATTCTGGTTTTTGACGAGTCCGGTGCCCGGATCGAAGATGCAGAAATAGGAATGGTACTACAGCCCGGATATACCATTCAAACCAAAAAAACATCGGTAGAATTAAGATTGGATCCAAATGGGACAATAATAAAACTTTCAAGAAATACCAAATTTACAATTGAGACCATTCAAGGAAAAAACCAGGAAGCAAGCAATGCTTTCACCTTGTTGCAGGGGAAACTCCGAACAATTGCAGCGAAGATGAAGGGAAACAGTTATTCTATTCTTACCCCCTCCGCCGTCTGCGGGATAAGGGGAACAGATATTAAAATGGTAGTCAGAAAAGGAAAGGAGGACTCGGTAACCGTAAAAAGCGGTGTGGTCGATTATACAAAAATAGCAACTGCCGAATCCCTGAAACTGTACTCAAATATGTCAGCCAATGCCCTGAAAGCCAATTTTGCAGCCGTAAAATTATCGCAGAAAAAAATAGATCGCATCTTCAGTGATATGAAGTTCAAGTCTCTGGATCCGGCAAAGGTTCCCGGCCATCAAGAAGAAGTGGCACAAAATACAGAAATCCCTTCTCCAGATGAAAGCCCTTCCGATAAAAGCCCCGAAACCGTAGACGAGGATAAGGGTACAGCTGATGAAACCCCGGATAAAGAAGAAGACAAGGGTAAAAAGAAAGAAAAACACTCGAGGTTTGGCCTGGAGGCAGGGGCTCTGATTGTTGATGATGAAACTTACGGACTTTTCGCCCTGACTCCGGAGTTTATATTTGGAAAACTAAAGATGGGCCTTTACCTTCCATTAGCATTTAAGAATAACCTCTTTGATGTAAACGACTGGTACCACCCAAAGGGCAACAATGAATGGTCCTTCGGAACCGACAAAAAATTTAAGGGCTCCGACACAGAGGGACTCGATAGATTTGCCGATGTAATATCGGATCTTGTTCTAAAAATTCACTTTATCGAATATGGAGAAAAAAACGACCCCTTTAATTTAAAAATCGGCAATATCCACGATATGACACTGGGTAATGGAATACTTATGTCGGATTATGCAAATGACACCGACTATCCTGCCATAAGGCGTGTGGGATTTTATACCGGGGTTAACCTGGAAAAATGGGGATTCGAAGCCGTTGTAAATGATCTTGCAGAAGCTGAAATATTTGGAGGACGCTTTATATTCAAACCCGCCAAACATTTTGGAATAGGAATGGGCTCAATAGTTGATCTCCATCCTGCAGAGGATATTGAAAATGCCGACTACGGAGATCCTGTGTTTATTACGGCTTCTCTCGATCTTGATTTTCCGATAAAGGAATCCGACGCCTTCAGCTTAGTGCTTTTCAGTGATTTTGCCGGCATGGTTCCATACTACAGAAAAAATTATTCAACACATATTAAAAAAGGATTTGCCTGGGAAGCCTTCATAAACAGCGGAGTCAAAAATTACGCCGTCTCTGCCGGAATCCTCGGTAATATAAAGTTCATTGATTATCGTCTCGATTACAGGGTCTACAAGGGGGTTCTGCATCCAACCTTCTTCAACAATCTTTACGAACACTTACGATCCGATTATGTACAGGCTCTTGATACATACATGCAAAATCC
>CAZEKV010000175.1:0-4523 GCA_964512945.1 uncultured Spirochaetales bacterium
CCACCGGTACAATGAAAATGATTCCCTATTCTGCGGATTATATGGTAGCCTGTAATTCCACCGATAAGGGGGCTGTTGTCCGAAAGTATTGCTCAACAGGGTGTATCGGGTGTAAAATATGCGAGAAAAAATCTCCGGATGGTGGATTTATTGTTAATGATTTTCTTGCAAAAATAGATTATACTGCCTCGGGTTCGAGGAGTGCGGCCGCTGAAAAATGCCCGCCAAAATGTATTTTCCAGCTGAAAAATACTGGTCTGATCGATAATGTGGATAAATAGGGAGGGAGAAAACAATTATTTTTTTTAGGGAGATCACGAAAGGGCAAAAATAGTTAATCAAATTTAAGAATTCTGTTATTTCGATTTATAAAACTGTTTTAAAAATTTTATTTATTATAGGAAGCATAGGTATTAAAAGTCATAACAAGTATTTAGGATGAGATGAAGAAGATAAAATTAGTTTTTGGTACAACCAACAGTCAACCTCCTGGAAATAATAAGCGTTTTCTCGAGAAGGCATATCAGGAAGCATATAAGCCTTTTTTGACTTTGTTGTACAACTTTCCTGAAATAAGTACGACTCTTCATTATTCGGGGGTTCTCTTTGAGTGGCTGGATGAAAATCATCCCGAATTCCTTATGCTTTTGAACGATATGGTAAAAAGCAAGCAGGTGGAATTATTAGGGGGAGGTTTCTACGAGCCTGTTCTGCCCCTGATTCCCAATACCGACAAAGTGGGACAGATTGAATTGCTGACTACTTATATAAGAAAAAAGTTCGGAAAACGTCCCAGAGGGAGCTGGATAACGGAAAGGGTCTGGGAGCCCTCCATTGCATCTACTCTGAAAAACAGCGGGATAGATTACATTTTTCTGGATGATCATCATTTTTTATCTGCCGGATTTGACAGCGGCGATATCTGCAGCCCCTGCATAACCGAAGATCAGGGAAAAACTTTAATAGTATATCCAATATCAAAAAAAATCAGGGAAATGTTTCTGATAAGTTCTCCGGAGGATGTTATTTCAGAAATTGTCAGCCTATCCAGTGCAACCGAGGACAGAATCGTTACGATAATTGAGGATGGAAGTGCCTTCGGACTCTACCGTAATTCGAATAATTTATCCTACAAAAAGGGATGGCTGAAAAAATTTTTTGAATTATTAATTGGGAAAAAGGATATTATCGAGACTGTTAGTCCGGGAAGCTATGTCAAGAATAGATATTCATTTAAGAAAGGCTATTTTCCGAGCACCTCATATGAAGAAATGATGAAATGGACCCTCTCTCCGGAGCAGCAAAAAAGCTTTCAGAAAATCAAGCTGAAAGTTTCTAAAAAGGATTATAAGAGAAAGTATTTAAGCGGAGGGTTTTTCAGGCAGTTTTTGACACGCTACCCTGAGAGTAATCTCCTCTATTCAAAAATGATATACACAAATATACTCGTTAATCAAATCAGGAGAGACAAGTCAAGGAAAAATACCGCGAGGGAAGAGCTGTGGAGGGGGCAGTGCCATAATGCCTACTGGCATGGAAAATACGGAGGCTTATACAAAAACTACATAAGAAAGGCAGCCTATAAATCCTTTCTCGAAGCAGAGAAAATAACGAGGGAGAAGGGGATTTTTATACCTTCTGTAGTTACTGCTGATTTTGATATGGACGGAAATATTGAATACCTATATCAGGGACATGATCTAAATGCCTATATCCACCGTAAAGGCGGTGTTATGTTTGAACTGGATTATCTTCCAAAGACGTGGAACTATCTGGATACCATGGCAAGGCATAAAGAGCTGTATCACTACGATGAGACTATATTTGTTAAGAAGAACGTAGGGTTTGACGGATACTCCAGAAAAGCTTTCATAGATCACTTTTTTAACAAAGATGAAAAAATTACAGCCTTTGACCTGATGCAGTACAAAGAAATGGGTGATTTTATAGAAAAAGAGTACAAGCTTGAGGAATTTGACAGGGAGCATAAGGAGCTTACTCTGAAACGAACGGGGTTTGTAAAGATACTAAACAAAGCATATCCTGTTGAAGTGCGAAAGAAATACGTATTCAAGCGCATTTCCGTTGATGTATTTTACACAATAACAAATCTATCAAAGGAAAACCTGGATCTTTGCTTTGGTTCTGAGATCAATTTATCTCTGGTGTCAAAGGGTGTTGAGTCTCAGCGTATTTATAAGATTGACAGGAATAAAAGAACTGAAATCAAAACAGGGAAATCAATAACAAAGGATACTGTTGAGGTACTTGTCCACGATCTGCTTAATGATGTAAACATACTGCTTTCTTCATCCAGACCTTTTGAATTATGGTCTTTACCCGTTGAGACAACCGTAAAATGTACGACCGGATTTGAAACCTTTTTTCAATCCACATGTTTTGTTCCGCGATGGAAATTATCAATACCCCCTTCAGAAACCTGGGAAACCTCAATAAGTATCAGTATTAACAAGAATTGATGTTTCTATTGACACGAAAGAGAAAAAAGTCGAAAATGAGAGGCTTTGTATTTCTCTTTTTATAGTGCGTCTTGTTCTGGAGGGTTCGGAAAAGGTGCCTGGAAAAATGGCATCCGGCTCTGTTATGCACGGATAGGGATGTGGAAATGGGCGGTTTCTGTATTTTTAAATAAATTAAGGGTATTTTTCTCATTTGGAGTTTTCAGGGTTATGAAAAAGAACTATTTGATATTTATTTTAGTTTTGGTCTTCTTTTCCGGCTGCCGGACTGTTAATGGTTTTAAAAGCGATATTAAAAGCGGCAGGGTTCTCGAGCTTGATTCATCAATAGAAAGGGGCGTATTGCCCAATGGATTTGTATATTTTATTAAAACCAACAAGAACCCCGAAAAAAGGGCTTCTTTAAGGCTGTTTGTAAATGCGGGATCGGTTCTGGAAGAAGAAGATCAAAGGGGTATAGCCCACCTCGTTGAACATATGGCCTTTAACGGGACAAAAAACTTCAAGAAAAACGAGCTGATCAACTACCTCGAATCAATAGGAATAGCATATGGGCCGGAAGTAAATGCCTATACAGGTTTTGACAGTACAGTCTATAAACTTGATATACCAACTGACGATCCCGGGATAATCGAGAACTCATTTCAGGTTATTGAAGACTGGGCACATCAATTGACTCTGGATGATGAGGAAATTGATAGAGAACGGGGCGTTATTAGAGAAGAATGGCGTCTTGGAAGAGGAGCCTCGAGCCGGAAAATTGATAAACTTCTTCCCCTTCTCTTTGAGGGGTCTCGGTATGCTGTGAGAATGCCGATTGGCGATATGGATGTAGTTATGAATACCCCCTCCAAACGTGTAAGGGCTTTCTATAAAAAATGGTATCGCCCCGATCTGATGGCGGTAGTTGTGGTTGGAGATTTCGATAAAACTGAAATTAAAAGGCTTATAAAAAAGCATTTTTCCTACACCCATGAAGGGGAAATCGCCCGGAGACCCCTGATTGATGTACCGATTAATAGTAAGACCGGGGTCTCTATTTTTACCGATCCGGAACTTACCTCCGCTCAGGTGAGTATCCGCTATAAAGAAAAGGATCCTCCCCTTGTCACGGAATCCGATTATTACGGTTTGTTGAAAGAATATCTTTTCTGGGGGATGTTTAATGACAGATTGGACGAAGAATCCAGGAAAGAGAATTCTCCTTTTTTAGAGGCCTACGGAGGCCGCAGTGACATAGTTAGAAATTCATCTCTGGTTACTCTAACTGCCATGGCAGACCCGGAAAAGGTGCTGGAATCCATGGAAAGAATCCTCTATGAAAAAAAGCGGATTGCTGTATTTGGTTTCTCGGAGACGGAGCTGAGAAGAAAAAAAGCCGATATTATGCGCTATATAGAAAAAGCCTACATTGAAAGGGAGAACAGAAAGTCTGCCGATATAGCTTCAGAGATTGGAGCCTACTATCTAAAGAACGAAGCCATGCCGGGAATTGAGTTCGAATATGATTTTTTCAGGAAAAATCTTCCCTTGATAACCCTTGAAGAAGTAAATTCGCTTTCCGGGGAACTCTTCGACTCAAGGGACTGCATTATAACAGCCTCTGTTCCAGTCCTTCCGAAAGGTTTGACTGAAAATAAAATCTTAAGTCTATACAAGGATTCGAACAACCTTGAAGTAAAAAACTATGTTGATGATGTCAGGGATCAGCCCTTGATCTCCACACTCCCCCGGAGGGGTAAGATTGTAAAGGTAGATTCCATAGCCGGGATAGATACGGAGATATGGACACTCTCAAACGGTGTCAGAGTGGTTTTAAAGAAGACGGATTTTAAAGAAGACCAGATCCTTTTTAGTGCAGCAAGCCCCGGGGGCTCCTCTCTTGTAAATGAACAGGAATACATTCCTGCGCTGACTGCTCTCAGGATAATAAAAGAAAGCGGACTCGGGGATTTTAACGCAGTACAGCTGGAAAAACTGCTAAGCGGCAAGGACGTTTCCGTCAGTTCCTATATCAATACCTATTTCGAGGGTCTGTCGGGG
>CAZEKV010000176.1:0-4517 GCA_964512945.1 uncultured Spirochaetales bacterium
TTCAGGACTCATTCATGTAATGAACATCCTGGATAATATTGATGGAATTGAATTTGTTCAATATGATTCTCACGATGTTGTCAGAAATCCCCTTGTAAAGAAAATTATTTTTGCCTATGAAAAAGATGATAAGAAATAAGAAAAAAAAATACTTTATTTTTGATTGGAAAAATAGAATCCTGAAAAACAAAGTACTGTTTTCTGTTGTAATTATATCCTATGCTCTGTGTTATTATCTTTTTCTTTTTGCTGAAAACAAAATATTTTTTCCCTATACAATAGTCGGAAATGCCGTTTTTTTGTTAATCATTTATATACTGGCTTTTAATTTGCTAAGGTATTCATTAATCCGAAGAAAAAATTCCAGTAAGAACAAGTATTTTTTGCTTGCAATGTGGATATTTTATATCGCTTATTCGGTTCTTTTCGTCCGGTTGATGAATTTTCCCGATTGGCTTCCTTTATCTCTCCTCCTCCCTACGGCTTTGATTGTGATGATGGTTTCGGTTTTGATTAATCCGAGAACTGCTATAACTTTCTCTATATTCCTGTCTCTTTCTCTTTTTATTATAAAAATGGATCCATATGTATTTATTTATGCCCTTTTGAGCGGGATATCGGGAACATTAGCAATAGTAGGAACAAAAAAAAGAATAGATCTGATACGAGCCAGTACTGCAATTGCTGCTATAAACGCCGGAATTTTTATAATGATCGGGTTATTTAAGAATTTAGAACCAGCCTTATTTCCAGTAGTTGCAGGGATAGGGGCTGCCAATGGCTTTGTATGCGGCATATTAAATCTCGGTCTTTTGCCGTTTTTTGAACATTTTCTAAATGCTCCTACCCGGTTTCGATTAATGGAATTATCAGATATAAATTCTCCAATTCTAAAAAGGATGTTAACCCTCGCACCAGGAACATACGGACATTCTTTGAATGTGGCTAATCTTGCGGAGAGTGCATGTACTGAAATAAAAGCAAATGCCTTGCTGGCTCGTGTAGGCGGGTATTATCATGATATAGGGAAGATAGATCAAGCTCAGTATTTTATTGAAAATCAAAATGATATTAATAAACACGATGAATTAAAACCCAGTTTGTCCATTTCAATAATAAAATCCCACGTGAAAATAGGGGTTGAAAAGGCGAGGGAAATAGGGCTTCCCTCCGAGGTGATCGAAATAATCGCCCAGCATCATGGTAATGGTTTGATCAGTTTCTTCTTTCAGAAGGCATTGAAAAAAAATAAAAATGTTTCACCGGAAGATTTTTCCTATTCTGAATCCCCTCCGACAACCAAGGAAGCGGCGGTTGTAATGCTGGCAGATACTATTGAGGCTGCTTCAAGGACTCTCAAGAAACCCAATATTACCAAGCTGGAGAGTTTTATATGGGATATTTTTGTTCAGAGGTTAACAACCGGGCAGTTGAATGACTGTGATCTTACTTTCAAAGATCTGAAAAAAATAAAGAAGGCCTTTGTTCAAATACTTGCAGGCCATTTCCATTCGAGAATAGACTATCCTGTTATCAAAGAGTCGCTTAGATGAGTAATGTCGAAATTAATGAAAAAGGTATACCGGAAATCACCGATAAAACTCCGATCCTGGCCTTTTGTGAAAAGATATTAAAAGAACGCAAAAAAACCGACTGGGAGTTGTCAGTTCTGTTTTGCGGCAATAGCTTTATAAAGGAGCTTAATAAAAAATTTAGAGGTGTTGATTTATCAACGGATGTACTTTCTTTTCCCCAGGAAAATCAGGTTTTTAAAGATGGTGTCAATTATGCGGGCGATATTGTTATTTCTATTGAAAAATTGGAGGAAAATATAATTGCTGAAAGTATTACAAAAAATGAAGGAATGAAAAGATTATTGATCCATGGCATCCTTCATCTGGAGGGAATGGATCACAAAAATGATTATGAAAAAGATGATATGTTGATAATTCAGGAACAATTAATGAAAAAATATGCAGGAGAGAATATATTTTGAAGAAGAAACGGTTTTTTGGAAAATTTTTTAGAAAATCTTCATATATTAATGAATCTGAGCTGAAAAATTTGAATATTGAAAAAAAAGATATGATAAAGGGCATTGTCGAATTATCGGAAACGACCGTGAAGGATATACTTGTTCCAAGAATCGATACGGTTTTTTTATCAAAAGATATGCCGATAAAAGAAATTCTTAATAAAGTTATTAAGTGCGGTCATTCGAGGATCCCCGTTTACAAGGAAACCATAGATCAGGTTATAGGGATTCTCTACGTAAAGGATCTTCTAGCCTATGTTGTTGAGAAAAATAATATAAAGATTGAAACAATAATAAGAAAACCCTATTTTGTACCCGAAAGCAAGCGCCTGGACGCATTATTGAGGGAGTTTAAAAGGTTAAAGGTTCATATAGCAATTTCTGTGGATGAGTACGGAGGCGTTTCAGGAATAGTATGCATGGAGGATATCATAGAGGAGATAATCGGCGATATCCAGGATGAATTTGATAATGAAATTGAAGAGGTCATGAAAATAGGAGACGAGGCCTATCTATGTGATGCAAGGATTAATTTAACGGAATTAAATGAAAAATTAGATTTAGCTCTTCCTGAAGACGATTTTGATACCCTTGGGGGGTTTGTCTTTGATCTTTTTGGCAAAATTCCTGTAAAGCACGAAAAGGTATCATTTAACGCCAATGATTTTATAATTCAGGATATGGACGGTCATAAAATTAAAATAATAAAAATAATGCCTGAGAAGGAAAAAGATGATGAGTAAATATTTGATAGTGTTTATTTTTTTTCAATTACTGGGTGTATATTCAGAAAATGCTCTGATAACTGAGTATAAGAATGGAAGAACTGCACAGATAAAAGAGGATTATTTTAATGCAATAGTTATATATAAAGATATAATAAAAAAGAATCCAAATTACATAGATCCTGTAATTGGTCTGGGCGAATGCTATTTTTTTATTGATGAACCACATGAGGCCTTAAAGCATATTCTGAAAGCCCGAAGGCTCGACAATAACAGAACGGATATTATAAATCTTGAGGCAAGAATATCTGTTAGAATAGGTGAATACGAGAATGCAGCTAAACTATTCAGAACAGTATTAATAAAAGAACCGAATAATCTGGAAGCAAAACTGGGGGAGGCGGAACTTGAGGTTGCGAAAAGAAGAACAAAATCAGCTGAGATAAAATATCTTGAGACCCTGAGAATGTATCCTGAAAATCGTAGAGCCCTCCTGTCCCTTACCTTACTCTACAATTCTATGAAAAATAAAAAGCTTGCTGAAAAATACATAAAACTGGCTCTGCACTACCATCCTGATAATTACATGGTATGCTATCTTGCGGGCAAGCATTATTTTTTTAGTAATAATTTTATAGAGGCTGAGAAAAAAACAGTACGGGCTCTATCTATTAATCCGGATTATGCAGATGCGGTAATACTCCTGGGAAATGTATACATAAAGCTTAAAAAATATGCTCAGGTGGTAGCAACGATAAAAAAAATACTAAAAAAAGACAGAGAAAACTATCTTTTGTGGTACACCCTGGGAATGTCGTATTCCCGACTAAAGAAAACAAACGATTGCATCAACAGTCTTCGGACGGCGATTAACTATAAACCGGATGATGAAATTCTTCGTATTTCCCTGGAAAACTATCTTATCGATAATTTGAATGAAAGGGATCCTGGACGAATCCGTTTCTCGGAATATCACTATATAAACGCCATGAGATATGAATCACAAAGAAAATTAAAATATGCCCTTAACGAATACCGGAGAGCCTTGATTATCGATCCGAAATCACTCTACAAAAGTGACTTGCGTTTTAAATTCGCTATGATATTTAAAAAACTGGGTTACGGGGAAAAATACCTTGAAGAGCTCGAACTTCTGGTTGGGGATACGATATACAACAATAACCTTTCAAAAAAGGGTGAGAATAATCTGAGAGTAAAAATATCGGATGAATATAGACTCCGGAAAAAATCAACCGGGAATACTCTGAAAAAAATATGGAGATATGAGAATTTTATTATGAAAAAGCCAAAATATAAATTCTCGTTATTCTATTTTGATAATTCTGCAGATACTTATCATTATTCGATCAATGAGGTTTTATCGGTATATTTTAGATATTTTCTTGATTCTTATGAAAATATAGAAGCGGCATCTCCTGAAAATATAAATTCACAGGCCGATGCCTTTAGAAAAGCAAGAGAAAATGGCTCTGATTATTTTCTGGTATTTTCGGCAAATGAAACTGAAAGGATTT
The DNA here is from genome assembly GCA_964512945.1 of uncultured Spirochaetales bacterium. GTDB lineage: Bacteria > Spirochaetota > Spirochaetia > CAZEKV01 > CAZEKV01 > CAZEKV01. The sequence continues at coordinate 4,296 of CAZEKV010000176.1, forward strand.
TTAAAGCAAGCTGCGATTTATATATATCAAGAACAAATAATATAATTGAAACTTTCTCATCTGTTAATTCGGGTAATTCCAGAATAACCAATTCTATTCGTAAATTATCTCATAAAATAATATCCAGGTTTCCTCTCCAGGGCAGGATCCTGTCAATTAGAGACAACAGGGCTCTGATTGATCTTGGGGCGTATGACGATATTAAAATTGGTGACATTTTGT
>CAZEKV010000177.1:0-4456 GCA_964512945.1 uncultured Spirochaetales bacterium
GCAGCACTGGGTATGGCTGAAGAAACCGATGCTGTTGTAATAGTTGTTTCCGAAGAGTCGGGGGCAGTTTCTCTGGCGTGTGATGCCAATCTGCACTATGATCTCTCGCAGATGGAGATGAGGAAAACCCTAAAAGGTATCTTTAATATGCTGGAAAAAGAAAATCATGAGGATGAAGAAGTGGAGGATGCCATCTTTGAAGATTAGAGAGTTTTTGTTAAAAACCCTTGATGATTGGCCCGTAAAAGTCGGTTCCTTGCTGGCAGCTGTAATGATCGTATTCTTCTATAATATCAACAGCCTCGAAACCAGGGATTTTTTTATTCCCCTTGAGTATGATATACCGGAAAATTATATAACTGTGGAAACCAATCATCATGCGGAGGATGTCCACGTATTTCTAAAAGGAAAGGGGCTGGGTAATATCAGGGCAAAGGATATTACTGCCAGGATCGTTGTTCCGGAAGATAGGTTAAAAGGGAATTTTACAGTAAAGATCAACAGAGAGGGGGAAGCAAGAAAATTGAACACCCTTGAAATAAAAGTATCCCCTATGTCTGTCTCTTTGAAACTGGAGAAAGTATTATCCCAGAAAAAGGAAGTATATATATCAAAAGTCGGATCAATTGCTCATGGGTATAAAATTATGGGTGAATATGTCACCCCCAACCGTATTGTGGTAAGGGGTCCGAGAAGCAGAATAATAAAGATGAAAAAAATCAGGACGGAAAATGTTGATCTCCTCGGAAGAAACGAAGATTTCACCATAAGGGTCAGGTTGTTTGTTAATGATCCCTTGATAACATTACCCGCAACAGAAATAGTGGAGTATTATTGCATTGTCGATGAAATAGTGGAAGAACATACTTTTGAAGACATTGACATTGCTAATATTAATGTAAGTAATAATATTTATCTGGCTGCTTCAAGGAACAAGGGTACAATTGAGGCAAAGGGCAGCCTGCTTTTTATCGAAAAGCTGCAGGATTCAGACATAGGGATGGTCGTTGATTGTTCCAGAATAAATGCTCCTGGAGTATATAAAATGAGTATTAAACCGAAAATTCCCGATGAACTGGAATTAATAGATTTTAAACCGAAAGAGATTGTTCTGGAATTCTATGGGTCTCCGGTGATGGAGAATTGATGATACTGGGATTGGGGATCGACGTTGTCCATATAAACCGCATGGAACACTGGAAGGAAATACCTGGTTTGTTTAACAGGTATTTCCATAAGGATGAAATAAAATCTGCCGAATTGAGGGGTCCTTCTGCAATAATGTCTCTCGCGGCCAGATTTGCTGCAAAAGAAGCATTCGGTAAAGCTCTGGGTACGGGTCTTGCCGGTCTTTCTTTAAAAGAGATTCAGGTAATTAATAATCATAATGGGAAACCTGATATAGTAATATCTGGAAAAGCAGAAGAGGCTTTTGTCCGTTTTGGGGGCAGGGGGATATTCCTTTCACTGACCCACGAAAAAGATAATGCTATAGCGGTTGTTATTATTGAAGGATAGTGTGGGAAAATATGAAGAATGATAAAGCAAAGAAAATTACATTTATATCCAAAAAATCAACTACCTGTCCGATTTGTTCGACATCATTTTTTAAAGAGGAACTTCTCACCGGGGGTGGGAGGTTGATTGCGGATGATTTAAAGGACGATCTAAGAAGAATTTATGAACCCTCAAATAAATTTGGACCTGTATTTCCCTTGATTTATTCAATAACCGTATGCCCTGAGTGTTATTTTTCGGCTTTTCCCGGTGATTTTTCAGCAGTTCCCGAAAAAGATATTGGGAATTTAAAAATGGAAACTGAAAGAAGGAAAAAAAGTATAAAACATATATTTGGTTTTATCGATTTTAGAGAGCCGAGGACTCTCAAAGAGGGAGCTGCTTCATATTATTTTGCATTAATGAGTTATTGCCATTTTCCGTCTAAGATGAGCCCGACAATTAAATGCGGTCTTTTAGCCTTGAGGCTGGCCTGGGTATTTCAGGATCTCCACAGGGCATACCCTGCAGAAAACTACGATTACCTTGAGAAGATTTTCTACAGAAAAGCAAGGTTTTTTTACACCCTCTCAATAGAGTATGAGGGAAGTGGTAAAGAGGATATAACGCTTGTAAAAAACCTCGGCCCTGATCTCGATAAGAATTATGGATATGACGGGGTTCTTTATCTTTCGGCCTATCTGGAATACAGGTATGGATCAGAGTCGGATCCTGCAAAAAGAGAGAGTTCCCTTAATTTTGCAAAAAGATCTCTGGCAAAATTATTTGGAATGGGTAAGGCTTCAAAAGAAAAACCCACCCCCCTTCTTGAAAAAGCAAAAAGCCTTTATAAAGAAATCGGGGGCAATCTTAAGGCAGAGGAAGAAAATGAATCAGCGCAACATTAAAATGGTGCTTGCGTTTGACGGGACGGATTTTTCAGGCTGGCAGACCCAGAAAAATTCAAGGACGGTGCAGGGGACAATAGAGGCAGCACTGGAGAAAATCCACAACAGGAAAATAAGAATTACAGGTTCAGGCAGGACAGATTCCGGTGTTCATGCAAACGGACAGGTTCTTAGTTTTAAAACCGATAATTCTACGATATCCGCCGGTAAATTTGCTCTGGCTCTGAATTCGAATTTACCCGATGATATCAGGATAATAACGAGCTGCGAAATCCATGACGGTTTTAACGCAAGGTTTGATGCAGTTTTGCGGTCCTATAAATATTTTTTGTCTCCCATCAGTATTTTAAATCCTGTCTACAGGAACTACTGCCATTCAATTTCATTTTTTCCTGATATTTCCATTCTGAATAATCTTGCAAGGATTTTTATAGGTGAACATGATTTTACGACTTTTACTGCCTCGGGGGATGCAAGTAAAACAAAAGTCAGGAGGGTGGTGACATCCTGTTTTTATGTATCAGGTTCTTTTCTGGTATTTGAAATTGCCGCGAATGCTTTTTTATGGAAAATGGTTAGATCAATAGTTGGAACAATACTTGATTATGCGAGGAGCAGGTCGGAAAAAGCAGGAGCACGGGAGCTCAAGGCAGCTCTAAAGGCGCAGGATCGAAGCCTTGCCGGTTCTACTGCTCCTGCAAAGGGTCTTTTTCTTGACAGGGTTAGCTATGCAAAAATATAAATACGAAAAATATATGGAAATACTTGATTTATTTGAAGATTATATTTCCGGGGGGTATAAGAGCCTCCGGAAATCTCCCCCGGGTGTAACGCATAAAGTGATTAATAAAAAAGGACTGCTGGAAGAACTGATCGGAGAGATAAAAAAGTGTAGAAAGTGCAATTTATCCGAAAACCGGATAAATACCGTTCCCGGAGCAGGAGCCCTTAATCCTGCAGTTTTTATAATCGGGGAAGCACCGGGAGCCGATGAGGATAAAAAAGGCGAGCCCTTCGTCGGCAAGGCAGGCCAGTATCTCGATACATGGCTCAAAGCGATTAATCTAAGCAGGTCGACCAACTGTTATATCGGGAATATTCTAAAATGTCGTCCTCCAGGGAACAGGGATCCCCTCCCTGAGGAATCTAATGCCTGTATACCCTTTCTTGAAAGACAGATAGAGCTCCTGAAACCCTTGGTGATTTTGACACCGGGAAGGATTTCTTCGCAAATAATAACCGGTAGTCAAACCGGGATAGGGCGCATAAGGGGAAAAATCTACAGATATAAGGGGATTCCGGTGGTACCAACGTATCATCCCGCTGCGGTACTGAGAAATCCATCGTTAAGAAGAGATGTCTGGGAAGATCTCAAAAAACTGAAAGCAATAATTGATAATGGTTAGATATCTTAGTATCGTGTTTAATCTCCCTGTTAATACCTGCTTCACTTATATGAGTGAAGAATATCCTGATGAAGAATTAATCGGCAGAAGAGTTACTGCTCCATTTCGAAACAGAATCTTAACAGGCTTTGTTATTTCCGAACAGGATAAAAATCCTTCTACATCTTTCAAAATAAAAGAGATTAAAAGGATAATTGATAAAGAACCTGTTTTTGGAAAGCAGCAGATTGAAATGGCAGAGTGGATTTCAAAAATCTATATGTGTTCTATTGGAGAAGCCCTATCTTCAATAATACCCGGGGGGAAAAGGGAAAGTCAAATCCCTGTAGAGGAAGAAATTTTTGAAGAATATTCGGGAAGGATAACCAGTCTTGATAAGCAGCAAAGAAGGGCAATTGATGGAATAAATACCGGAAAACCCGGGTTTTATTATCTTTTTGGGGTAACAGGATCCGGGAAAACCGAAGTTTTTTTAAATGTTGCCGCCAGGGTAATAGAGCAGGGCTACGATGTAATCTATCTTGTCCCCGAGATATCATTAACAAGACAGATAGTTAATAGCGTCAGGGATCGTTTTGGGGACATAGTGGCAGTTCTTCATTCGGCACTTACCCCTTCCCAGCGGCTTGTCGAATGGATGAGGGT
>CAZEKV010000178.1:0-4372 GCA_964512945.1 uncultured Spirochaetales bacterium
CTTTCATATATCTAAAAAAGAAAGTTAAAAGGAGTGTATTAATATGAGAACCATCAACATCAGCATCTGCCATAATTATAACCTTATCATATCTTAGCTTTTTCAGATCAAAAACACTTCCCGCACCTGTCCCGAGAGTAGAAATTATCGGTTGGAGTTTTTCGTTTGCCATTACCTTTTCTTCTCTTGTTTTTTCCACGTTCAGCATCTTTCCCCAAAGAGGAAGTATTGCCTGAAATTTTCTATCCCGCCCCATTTTTGCACTTCCCCCGGCAGAATCTCCCTCCACAATGTAAACCTCGCATTTTAAGGGGTCTTTTTCACTACAATCTGCCAGTTTTCCGGGAAGACTCGAACTCTCAAGAGCACTTTTTTTTCTCGATAGCTCTCGGGCTCTTCTTGCCGCCATTCTTGCTCTGGCCGCTGAAACCGCCTTTTCAAGAATTCCGTTGATAATCTTTGGATTTTCTTCAAAATATGTAACCAGATGTTCATACACAAGGGATTCCACCAGGCCTTTTACCTCTGAATTTCCAAGTTTACTTTTTGTCTGTCCTTCAAATTGGGGTTCCGGGATTTTAACAGAGACAACCGCGGTCAGACCTTCCCTTACATCATCTCCCGACAGGTTTTCATCCATTTTTTTTGATAGTTTTGATTTTTTCAAAAAATCATTAAAGGTTCTTGTGAGTGCTGTCTTGAACCCTATCAGATGGGTTCCTCCCTCACGTGTGTTTATATTGTTAACAAAAGAAAAAATATTTTCAGCATACCCCGTGTTGTATTCCAGAGCTATTTCTACCTCACAAGCGTCTCTTCTCGCATCCAGATAAATTGGGTTGCTATGTATTACCGTCTTGTTTTTATTTAAATACTGGACAAACGATTTCACTCCTCCCTCAAAACTAAAATTATGTCTTTTGCTTTCAGGACTTCGCTCATCGGTTATTGTAATTTTTATTCCCTTATTCAAAAACGCAAGCTCTCTTAACCTGTTTGACAAAATATCAAAACTAAAATCTACTTCATCAAATATTTCATTATCCGGTAAAAATTTTATTACCGTCCCGGTTTTCCCCGTTTTACCAATTTGTTTTACAGGCTCTTCGGGAATTCCCCTCCTGTACTTCTGAAAGTATAGATTTCCATTTTTAAACACCCTTGCTTCACACCATACAGAAAGAGCATTTACAACAGAGGATCCAACCCCGTGTAATCCCCCAGAAACCTTATAACTACTCTTGTTAAACTTACCCCCGGCATGAAGCTTTGTCATAACAACTTCCAGGGCACTTATTTTCTCTACAGGATGAGCATCTACAGGAATACCCCTTCCGTTATCTTCAACAGAAACAACATTCCCCCTTTCAATAATAACGGAAATGTCTGTACAAAAACCCGCAAGGGCTTCATCTATACAGTTGTCAACGATCTCGTATACCAGATGATGCAGACCATTCGCACCTGTAGAGCCAATGTACATTCCCGGCCTCTTTCTAACTGCTTCCAACCCTTTTAAAATCTGTATTTGCTGTGCGGAGTATTTATCTTGCATTGTCCTACCTGTCTAAAAAGAAATGTAGGGAATTATACAGTTTGGCCTCGAAAAAGTAAAGAGAATCTAATTTCCTCGCACTTTGCTATTGAAAAGGAAAAATTTTTTATGTAGAATCATATCCTATTGCGGGTTTGTTAATAACCTGTGGATAAAATTGTGATCCCTGCTCCTTCACGTTCTTTTTTACTGCGAGAAGGGAAGGGGTTGTTTGGGTATATGGTTGATTTAAATAATTCTATATAGTGTAAAGAGTTACCTTTTACTAACAAGAATTATTCTTACCTCTGTAGAAAAATTTGCTTTTTTTTTCTTGTTAATTTGGTTTTCCTGTTGTGTATAACCTGTTAATAACTGGAAAATTGGGGGCTGCAACATGAACTCTGATACCTGGGACTATTCGATTTTCTGGAAAGAAGCAATTTTCCAAATAAAAGAAGCCATTTCTGAGCAAGAATTTGTTATGTGGTTCAATAACATAAAATATAATTCATCAAAAAAATCCGAAATAATAATAACTGTCCCCTCTTCCTTTTACAAGGATCAGATTATTCAGCGCTATTTGCCTCTTATAGAATCAAAACTTTTTGATCTTTCAGGAAACAGGGTAACTATTGGCTTTAAGATTAATAAAAAAGATTTCGGAAAAAAAAAGACAGTTTCCTCTGAAAAACCCGTTCCCGTCAAAAAAAACAAACTCCCCCATTATCAACTGAGAACAGAATACACCTTTGACAGCTTTGTGATAGGGGAAAATAATTCTTTTGCGGCAAATGCGGCTGTTGCAATATCAAAAAATCCAGGAAAAGAGTACAATCCCTGTCTTATTTACGGGGGTGTTGGTCTCGGCAAAACCCATCTTATACAATCCATAGGACATTCTGCCTACTCCACCTATGATAAAATGAAGATAGTATATATAACCGCGGAAACATTTACAAATGAGTTTATTCTATCAATAAGAAACAGTACAACCCATAAATTCAAAAACAAATACAGATCTGTTGATCTTTTATTGATTGACGATATCCATTTCCTTCAAAACAAAACAGAAACGCAAGAAGAAATCTTTCATACTTTTAATGCCCTTTACGATCTTAAAAAACAAATGGTCTTTACATGTGACAGACCTGTTTCAGAACTCAAACAGCTAACCGATCGCTTAAGAAGCAGATTTGAAAGAGGTTTAAATGTAGATTTGCAGCCTCCAAATTTCGAAACCAGATTTGCAATTTTAAAGAAAAAAATTGAAAATAAAAAAATACCAATTTCTGATGAAATCATAGAGCTTATAAGTAAAAATATTACTACAAACGTAAGAGATCTCGAATCTGCGTTGACAAAACTGATAGCATATGCCGATCTGGTAAACAAAAACATCACACTTGATATAGCAAAACATCAATTGAAAGATTTTTTCTCGGAATACAAGCAAAGCAAAATAACAATGGATTCAATACAAAGATGCGTTGCGGAGTATTTCGGTCTTTCATATAATGATCTCAGAGGAAGAAAAAGAACAAAAGCAATAGCCTTTCCAAGACAAATAGCAATGTACATTACAAGAGAAATAACAGAATACTCAACAACCGAAGTTGGAATTGAATTTGGAGGTAGAGACCATACAACAGTAATGCATGCTTATCAAAAAGTAGAAAACAGAATGAGAACTGACTCAACACTGGAACCTACAATCAAAGCACTTATAAGAACTATAAAAGAAGTTTCAACAAAATCTTAATAAAGGGTGCTTTTCCTGTTAATAAGCTGTTAATACTGTTTTTTAAAAAACACTTGTGTAAAGAGTTAGAACAACTCCTCTCAGTTATTATAGCTGTAATTTCTTGAGAGATAAGATGTTAACTCTTTTTTCCACATTCCGTCTGTAACTACTACTATTATTACTACATATATTATATATTAATAGTATAGGAGATGAATCTATGAAGTTTACTTGTGAAAAAAACTTATTACTGAAAGAAATAACAATAGCCCAGGAAATAATATCTTCAAGGAATATTCTTTCAATACTTTCAAATATATTACTTGTTGTTTCGAATAATACATTAACGATAAAGGCCACCGATTTGAAAGTAGCCGTAGAAACTAAGATTCCAGTTGATGTTTCTCTTCCGGGAAGTACAACGATATACTGCGATAAATTTCTGGGTATTTTAAAAGCACTTCCCGAGGGAGAAGTGGAAATAGAACTCGTAGAGAATAATTTAAAAATCAAACCTCTTTTTAAAAAAATTGATTTTACACTAAAAAGCACAGCATCGGATAAATTTCCCGAAATAAGAGATATAAATAGCAATAAGTATTTTGAACTTCCACAAAAAGAATTTATTGAAATGATTTCTCAAACGATTTTTGCAGTTTCAGATGATGAAACAAGATATTTTATGAATGGTGTTTATCTTGAGAAAAAAGAAAATGAACTGGCAATGGTTGCAACTGATGGGAGGAGGTTGTCTTTTATAAAAAAGTCATTTGAGAAGATGAATACTAATTTTGAAAGTATTATTATTCCACCAAAAATTTTAATTATAATAAGGAGACTGTCATCGGGAGAGGGCAATTTTTCAATTGCAATTGATGAAAAAAATATATTTATAAAATTTGATAACCATAAATTGTCATCCTTTTTAATTGAGGGCCAATTTCCAAATTATCAGAGAGTTATTCCTGAAAAACAGGAATATGAAATGAAAGTAAAAAAAGAGGCTTTTTTTGAGGCCTTAAGAAGAGTTTCTCTTCTTGTTGAACAAAAATCCAGAAGAATTTTTATGGGAGTCGAGAAGAATATATTAACCC
>CAZEKV010000179.1:0-4342 GCA_964512945.1 uncultured Spirochaetales bacterium
GAACCGCATGTTCTGCTCCGCCTACATAGAGATCAACGGGCATCCAGTAGTCTATTTTTTCTCTGGAAGCGAATTCCTTTTCGTTAAGCGGATCGAGATATCTGAGGTAATACCAGCACGAGCCCGCCCACTGGGGCATTGTGTTTGTTTCACGCCTTGCTGTTCCCCCGCAGGAGGGGCAGCTTGTATTTACCCAGTCTTCGATTGCCGCAAGGGGAGATTCCCCCGTTCCAGTGGGTTCGTATTTTTCCACCTCGGGAAGTTTAAGCGGGAGCTCCGTTTCCGGTACTGGAACTATCCCGCATTTTTTACAATGGACGAGGGGGATGGGTTCTCCCCAGTAGCGCTGTCTGGAAAATATCCAGTCCCTCAGCTTATAATTTACCGCCTTTTTTCCGCAGTTGTTTTCTGTAAGCCATTCTGTAATAACTTTTTTGAATTCTTCTGTTTCGAGGCCATTAAAACTCCCCGAATTCACAGCCCTTCCCTTTTCCGTCCAGGCCGATTCGAGCTCCTGGGGGTTTCCGTCTTTCGATACTACCTGGATTATCTCCATCCCAAATTTTTTGGCAAATTCAAAGTCCCTCTCATCGTGTGCGGGTACGGCCATTATCGCCCCCGTTCCATATGAAATAAGGATGTAATCGGATATCCACACCGGTATTTTTTTGTTATTAACAGGATTAATAGCATAGGCTCCCGTAAAAACCCCTGTCTTTTTCTTCGAGAGTTCCGTCCGTTCCATATCGGATTTCAAAGCAGCCTTTTTGATATAGCTATCAACTTCCTTTCTTTGAGAGGGAGTTGATATTTTCTTTATCAGGCTGTGTTCGGGGGCCAGAACCATGTATGTAGCCCCGAAAAGGGTGTCCGGTCTTGTGGTATAAACCTCTATGGTTTCTTCATGCCCCTCCAGCTTAAAAAGGACATTGGCTCCCTCACTTTTTCCAATCCAGTTTTTCTGCATGGCTTTTACAGCATCGGGCCAGTCAAGTTTGTCCACATCCTTCAAAAGGCGTTCTGCATAGGATGTTATTCTCAACATCCACTGGCGTATATTTTTCCTTGTCACCTCTGTACCACAGCGTTCGCACTTCCCGTCATTTACTTCTTCATTTGCAAGTCCCGTTTTACAGGAGGGACACCAGTTAATCGGCATCTCCGCCTCATAGGCAAGCCCCTTTTTGAAGAGTTTCAGGAAGATCCACTGTGTCCAGCGGTAATACCCGGGTTTATGTGTTGATATCTCTCTCTTCCAGTCATATGAAAATCCCAGGGATTTTATCTGTCTGATAAAGCCCTGGATATTTTTTTCGGTCGAAACAGAGGGGTGTGTCCCGGTCTTTATGGCGAAATTCTCTGCAGGCAGACCGAAGGCATCGAAACCCATGGGGTGAAGAACGGAATACCCCCTCATTCTCAGGTAGCGGCAGTATATGTCCGTGGCCGTATAACCTTCGGGGTGACCCACATGAAGCCCTGCCGCAGAGGGGTAGGGGAACATGTCGAGGACGTATTTTCTTTTCTCTACGGGGATGGCCAGGTCTTCGGAAACGGCGAATGTATTCTTCTTTTCCCAGTACTCCTGCCACTTTTTTTCTATCTGTGTAAAGGGATATTTGCTCATGGGGAATAATACTTTCAGGAAGTGTTTGAGTCAACTATTGCGGGAAGTTTGCCGGCTTTTTTGTGGCGGATTATAATTTTATTGATTATGATGGATAATATGCTGAAGAAGAAAACTACCAGGCTGCCTACGGTCATTGTTCCATACATGGGGCCCGGGGTTGACAGGGGCTTCCAGGATGTTTTTGTGTACCTCCGTCCCGAGACCAACGGTATAAAGATAGAGAGCATATTGATGCGTGCCCTGAGGAGCAACACCTTTTACAGGGAATCCACATCCATTGTGTATCTTGCCAATATTCCGGGGGATTTTATTGTCGGAAATAAACTTGTAGAACAGCATTATTCAACAAAGATCCATTTTATAAAAAAGGGAAAAAGGTGTTTCTCTCCCTATATGAGAAGAATGTTTGAGAATTACTTTGATGTTCCTTTTAATGAGGCCAGGATTGTGGGGGCTTTTGAGGCTCTCAAGATACTCGACATAGGCTGGAATGAGCTTTTTAATCTGAGAATTCCGGAAAATGATATGCTTTTAATCAATGGCCAGACAATAAAAAAAATCGGAGATCTTTACGTTATTAATTATAACATACCTGCCTTGCTCCACAAAAATAACAGAAAAACAGATATAGCCGTTATGATTTTCCGCACCTCTCTTGATGGAAATAATTTTTTTAAAATGATTAAGGTCCTGGGAAAAGCCCTTGTGGAAGAGGGCGTACTTGATATTTCAAAGCCTATGAGTCACGCTTTTCATTATTCAAAGGGCCCCTTTGAACAGATCCTGGATGCGGTGGGCTACCTTTACAATCCCGACGGCAGGCATGTGCCGTACAGGAAGATTTGTTTTTACAACTATTTGTTTAATCATAATGTGACAAATTCCGAAATAATGGGTATTATCCGGCACCCCGTCATGAAGTTTTCGACTATCATGGAAATAATACTTGAGGATGATATATATTCGTTTACTACAGGAGACTCCTACGAGGAGGCTCTATCTAAATTTAGATCAATTGTAGCTCAGTATTTGATATAGGTTTATGGATTTTTTTTTATTCTTGTTTTTGACTGCTTCTATCAGGCGGGAAACAAAAGGGTATCACCGGTAATTTTAAAATTTTTCTCAATTTGATTTCCAGATTGAAAATTGCTGTTTTGAATTGACTTTCTTCATTTTTTGCTGTATGAATCGCTTATGCCCGATCTCCCCTTCAATGAGTTTGAGACAGCTGATAAATCGGATTTTACCGCACCCCTCGCAGAGCGCCTCCGTCCCCGCCTTATTGAAGATTTGGTGGGTCAGAACCATATTCTGGGGACAGATAAACCCCTGAGGCGAATGATAGAGCGTGATCTATTGTGTTCCATGGTGTTTTACGGTCCTCCGGGGACAGGGAAGTCGACACTTGCCTCCATCATCGCCGGAAGAACAAAGAGTTCCTACATAAGGATAAACGCAGTTCTGTCAAATATAAAAGAACTCAGGGAGGCTGTGAGAGCCGGAGAGATGAATCTAAAACAGGGCAGGAAAACAATTCTTTTTATTGATGAGATTCACCGTTTTAATAAATCTCAGCAGGATGCTCTTCTCCCCTCTGTAGAGGCCGGGGCGGTGATTCTGATCGGGAGTACAACACACAACCCCTATTTCTATCTCAATAATGCTTTGCTGTCCAGGGTTTCACTCTTCCAGTTCAAAGGGGTTGAGGATAGTGAAATAAAAAGATGCCTTAAGAGGGCAATAGCCGAAGAGAATATCGCCGGTTGCAGCGGGAAAATCGTTATCAGCGATAATGCTGTTAATATGATAATAAAAGCCTCTTCGGGGGATATAAGACGGGCTCTTTCTTTTCTGGAGTTTGCCTTTTTGTCAGGAATCAACAAGGGAAGTGATTTTTGTATTTCTGACGAGATTGTTACAGAGATTGTTTGCAGAAAAAATCTTAAGTATGATAACGATGAACATTACGATATTATCAGTGCATTTATAAAATCAGTGAGGGGGAGCGATCCCGATGCGGCTGTTTACTACATGGCTCTTATGCTTGAATCGGGGGAGGATCCCCGTTTTATAGCGAGGCGTCTTGCGGTACTTGCTGCGGAAGATATAGGCCTTGCCGAACCCGATGCCCTGTCTGTGGTGGCTTCCACAATAACCGTTGTTGATTTTATCGGAATGCCCGAGGCTCAGATAGTTCTTTCTGAATGCACTATATATCTTTCGCTATGTCCCAAATCCAATTCTGCCGTCAATGCCGTTTTTAGGGCCAGAAAAGAGATTTCAGGGGGGCTTATAATGTCCGTTCCCGGTCATTTACGCAACAGGGGGCCGGAGAAAGAGGAAGCACCCGAATATAAATATGCCCATGATTATCCCTACCATGTAGTAAAACAGAACTATCTTGAAAAGCCCAGGACCTATTATGAACCAGGGAATCTCGGGGCGGAGAAGAAACTAAAAGAGCGTCTCGAGTGGATAAAGAAGAATATCTACAATGAAAAAACAGCAGACAGGGAATAGTAAAAAAAATCTTATCGGGGATTTATGAGAGAAAGCGGGATGCCTTTTTTATATTCTCATGGGTACCGCATACAAAAAGGCGATCCAGGGCTTTTACTACTGTGCTGCTTCGGGGGATAATAAACGCCTTTGTTTCATCCTGGAATACTGCTGGTATTATTATATCCTGGTGTAAGTCTTTTAGGGCGT
>CAZEKV010000180.1:0-4274 GCA_964512945.1 uncultured Spirochaetales bacterium
GCTTAAAACTTCCGGAATCCTCGAACCCCTTTTATTCAGAATCCTCAGGGGCGGCCGTTGTTGAAATCAATTATAATCCTGTAACCTATCTGTTTGATATCAAAAATATCTGGATGAATATTTACTGCGGCAAGCTGTATTCTGTCAGTCTGGCAAAAAAACGTGTGGAAAAAGGAATTTTCAATTCACTGGAATGGTGTCTCAAAAACGGAAATCCTATTTACCCTGCTGAGAACTTGTTTTACAGTATAATGAAAAAGCTGCCCTCTATACACATCACATTTCTTGATAAAAAGGGAAAAAATTTACCGGGGGGGCTGGAAGAGTTGCCATTTAATACCATTCCCCCGGCTCTTACTTCGGCAGTTTCACAAGCAGCGAATGTATCCATAAATAGATTGCCGATTACACCGGAATTGATCTTTAGAAACGGAAGCTCAAAATGAAAATTATATTCGATCTTAACAATAGCAGAGTCTCATTAACAGCCCCTCCTGAAAAAAGACTGGTTGATATGCTGAGAGATGATCTTGGAATGCTGGCAACAAAATCCGGCTGCTACAAAGGAAAATGTGGTGCATGCTACGTTCTCCTTAACAATGAAATTGTATCTTCATGTCTGATACCTGCTTTTGCCGCTAAAAGCACTTCGATAAAAACAATAGAGTTTTTTATTGAAAACGGTGAATATGATGAGATAGTAAACGGTTTTAGGATTTTCGGACACATCCCATGTTCTTTCTGCATACAAAGCAAAATACTCATAATACATTCCTTACTGGAAAAATATCCAGAACCTGAAAATCAAAATATTGTAGAGGCATTTTCGAGCTTTCTTTGCAGATGCGGAGATCTAACAACCCTGGTGGATAGCATAAAATTTATTTCTTTTCAGAGGAAAAAAAGAAAGCGAAAATGATAAATAGCAATTCTTCTTTAAATGTTTATTCCCCGACAAGCCTGAAGGACTTACTTCAACTCTACAAAAAAATACCGACAGCACACCTCTACGGCGGCGGAACGGATATCTTAAAAGACCAATCGAGGAAATATTTGAAACTACCTGAAAATCTAATATATTTAAAAAAGGTACCCGAGCTATCATACATAACGAGGACAGAGCGTTATCTGGAAATAGGATCATGTGTAACAATAAATAGAATTCTAAGTATTGGAAACCATGTTGTCCCTGAGGCTCTTTTTTCTGCATTACAAAGCATAACCCCCCCCTCCATAAAAAATTTGGTAACAATTGGAGGAAATATTTTTACAAAAAGAAACACGTATCCGGTACTTTTACTTATGAATATCAGTATCGAGCTAAAAAGCAGTGACTCAAGTCGGTGGATTCAGATAAATAAATTGTTTTCAAATAATGGAAAAATTGAACTATCCCCGAATGAAATAATTACCAGAATTAGAATCCCATTTGAAACGGGCAACAAACAAACTTTTAGTATCTTTGGGGATTTATGCTTTTGCAGTCTTGCAAATATACAAAAAAATGTATTAAACAATATAAATTTTCTTTTTCATATATTTGACGGCAACTCTTACCGCAGCAGAGAGGTCGAAGCCGAGGTCTCCGGCCACAACCTCCCCCTCTCGGACAGAACTGTTGGTTACATTACAGGTCTCTTTGTTTCCTTCATGGAAAAACACGATATATCCCCCTATCATAGGGCTTATATAAACAATCTTCTTACATCATATCTTAAAAATCTCTCCGGAGAAGAAGCAGTATACTGATATTTATTTTGACTGACTCAGGCCGCAAATTGGTTTACACATCACCACTTAAAAGGTATATTTTCTTTCGGGTAGCGGTAAAGAATTACCTCATCAAATAGTCTGGATTACCGGTTCGTAAGACAATTGGGAAGGTTTTGTTCGGCATTTTTTTAAAACCGGAAGTTCAATAAGGAGTATGATGTCCGCTTTTATTCATTTACACAATCATTCCGACTTCTCACTCCTGGACGGGGCTGGATCTGTTTCAAATCTTGTAAAAAAAGCCCGTGAGTTAAAAATGAGCCATATCGCTCTAACAGACCATGGGAACATGTTCGGAGCATTAAGATTTTACAACGAGTGTAAAAAGAACAACATACTTCCTATTATAGGCTGTGAATTTTATGTTGCACCTGGATCCCGGCTAATAAAGTCAGATTCGGAAAATAAATACTATCATCTTATTCTTCTCGCAAAAAATCAGGAGGGCTATAAAAACCTGATGATTCTTACTTCCCATGGATATATCGATGGTTTTTACTATAAACCGAGAATAGATGATGCACTCCTATCTCAGTATTCCGATAATCTGATATGCCTGAGTGCATGCCTTGCAGGTGAAATCCCCGTTAACATATTAAATAGAAACTTCGAAAAGGCCGAGGAAAAAGCATTATTTTACAAAGACTTATTCGGAAAAGATAATTTTTACCTGGAACTTCAAGATCATGGAATTCCCGAGCAAAAAAGGGTTAACACGGGATTAATAAAAATATCCCGGAAAACGGGTATCCCGCTTGTTGCTACTAATGATGTACATTATGTGAACAAAGAAGATGCCAACGCCCAGGACATTCTAATATGCATCGGTACAAACAGGAAAAAGAATGAAACAAACCGCATGAAATTTCATGGTGATAATTTTTATGTGAAGACCTACGATGAAATGCATAACCTGTTTTGTCATGTTCCCGAGGCCCTGGAGAATACGCTGAAAATTGCCGAAAAATGCAATATCACAATTGATCTTCCGGGCCCCCTTCTGCCCGATTATAAAATTCCAGATAATTTCTCCTCTCCCGATGAATTTCTTATACATCTATCCCGGAAAGGACTGAAAGAAAAATACCCTGTAGTAAACGACACCCTGAAAAAAAGACTTAACTACGAACTTGATGTTATTATCTCAATGGGATTTACCGGATATTTCCTTATTGTATGGGACTTTATTAACTGGGCGCAGCAAAGGGATATACCCGTTGGACCCGGAAGGGGTTCCGGAGCCGGATCACTGGTCGCCTATTCCCTCAGAATCACAAATATTGATCCTATAAAATACAACCTTCTTTTTGAAAGATTCCTCAATCCTGAACGTATATCCATGCCCGATTTTGACATAGACTTCTGCTTTGAAAGGAGGCAGGAAGTAATTGATTATGTTACAGAAAAATATGGTAAAGAGAAAGTAGGCCAGATTATTACATTTGGAACCCTGAAAGCCAGAGCCGCACTAAAAGATGTAGCAAGAGTTCTTGACTTTTCATTCTCTGAGGCTAACGAAATCTCAAAACTCATCCCCTCCGGCCCGGGAAATAATATAAATCTGAGGGATCTTGTTGAAAATGAACCAAAACTTAAGGAGATATACGAAAAAGGGGAACAATACAGGGAACTCATTGACTCGGCATTAACCCTTGAGGGGCTGCATCGCCATGCCTCCACACATGCTGCGGGGATTGTTATAGGAAAAGAAAAACTAACAACATACGTTCCGCTTTACCGTGATTCAAAGACCGGATCCATTTCCACACAGTACACCATGGAATTTCTCGAAAACTGCGGTCTGGTAAAAATGGATTTTCTGGGACTAAAAACATTAACTTTAATAAAAAACACGGAAAATTTGATTAAAAAACAGGGGATAGAATTTGATATAACGAAAATACCTGATAACGATAAGGCTACCTTTGATCTGCTAGGAGAGGGAAAAAGTACATGCGTATTCCAATTTGAAAGCTCTGGTATGCAGGGAATATTAAAAAAGGCAAAACCGGCAAGCATAGAGGATCTGATCGCATTAAATGCCCTCTACAGGCCTGGCCCAATGGCAAATATTCCCCAATTTATTGACTCAAAAAACGGGAGAATTCCCATAAAATATCCCCTGCCTGATCTTGAACCTGTTTTAAAAGAAACCTATGGAGTGATCGTTTATCAGGAACAGGTAATGGAAATTGCCCAGATAGTCGCAGGTTATACCCCCGGAGCAGCTGATATCCTGAGAAGAGCCATGGGAAAAAAGAAAATCGATGTCATGGACAGGGAAAAGAAAAATTTCATAGAAGGGGCAGTGAAAATAGGACGCTCAAAAAAAATAGCTGACGAAATATTTGAACTATTGATTCCGTTTGCAGGATATGGTTTTAACAAATCACATGCTGCCGCCTATTCGATACTTGCATACCAGACAGCCTATCTCAAGGCTAATTTTCCATCGGAATTTATGGCAGCTAATTTGACAAATGAGATCAATTCTCCTGACA
>CAZEKV010000181.1:0-4194 GCA_964512945.1 uncultured Spirochaetales bacterium
TTTTTCAAAAGAGCTATACATAAAATAACAAGGGGATATGTTTTTATATCCAGAAGAAACATAAAAGCAAATAGGAAATACATAATCTCTCCCCTTAACAGAGAGGGTTTTAGGCCGATAAAAAAAACGTAGAAAGAAATAACAAAAATAGTAATTATTATACTATTTTTCTTTCCAAAAAAGGGCATAAGCAGTAAAGTTGTGAAACCTGAAATTATACCGAGGTGCATCCCGGATAAAGCCATTAAATGTATAATTCCCGATTTTTTGAATAAGGAAATAATTTCATCAGGAAGATCATCCCTGATTCCAAAAAAAAGAGCCTTAAATAATGAAGCTGCATCCGGATATGTCTGAGTATTTTTTTTTAGAAGAAAACTTCTTATACCAGAACGGAATTTGTATATGCCGGAAATCCATCCCGTTTGAATAATTTTATTACAATTTATATATGAATTATCAGGACTGCCTTCAATGGATAATACAGCACCCCATTCATATTTTTTTTTGCTTCTGGAAAACAATTTAAAAATACCATTCCTCTCGGCCTTTATGCCGTTAATGGTTTTGAAATCCAGTAAATGAATCCTGAACAACATATTCCCGTTGACATACGAGGTATCTTCTGTAAGATAACCCCTGAACGAAGTGATAAGTTCCCTGGAAGAGTTAAGGTAAACTGGAATACTCTCGGCTCTAATTCTGGAAAACAATCCAAAAATAATGCCTATGAATATTCCAATAATATATATTCCCCTCTTTTTTAGTAAACATATAATTACCGCAAAAGAAAATGGAATAAGTAGTATTAATAAAATATTTTTCGGGCAGTAAAAAATGGCAACAAATGAACAAATAATGCTATAGTGGATTATTATTCTTTTCTTCCCCATACAGGGGACTAAGGGAAAAAAATAATATTACTTCAAATTATTTCTTTGCGGGGGTTTTTACAAGTTCTTCACGTTCCTGAAAAATATTATACACATATATTAAAATTCTGTTACGCACCCACGGACTCAGAGGTGCCGCCTGAAGATGCAATATAGATTGATTCTTTTTTTGATTAAAAACAACTCCCTTAACCACACCGCACATTGGAAGGCGGGTATCGATTAGCTTAAACTGCAGCTTGATTGGTAGGCCTACTTTTGCCTTTCCGCCGATTAATACAGCGGCTCCATCCTCCGAAAGATCAACTATTCTACACCTCAAACCCGAACTCTCTTCGAGGAGTTCGTTCGCATTCTCTATCGAATTCAGGGGATATAAAAAGGCGGGAAGATTCGTCTCCACTCTGACCGATTTTCTTTTTTGACTACGGATCAGAGAGTCTGAATGGGTCAGATGAAGGATAGGATATTTCTTCTTCTGAAAATCCTCAAGTATTTTTGTTTCAAAGACATATCCGGCATCATGCGATCTCCAGAAATATACACTAACCCTCTGTCCACGCCAGCTATAGCCTGGGGGCAATTTGGGACCCTGGGGATATGAAATAGCAATATATCGCCTTAGATTTTCAACAACAACCGAGGTAAACGTTCCGACACCCGATAGAGAAATCTTTATCCGCTGCCTGGGTTCTATCTTCCTCGATGTTTTAAGACCCAATTTATACTTCGGTAGATCCAGTTCCACACGCTTTCTAAAGCGAAACAACTTGGAAAGAAAGAGAACAGAATTCTCCACCTCCATTTTATTTTCTGAACGGAATTTTACAATCATCCCTTTTATTGAATTATCGAGGGTTTTAATAGACCAGAAAAGCGACAGAGGATTCAGAAGACGATTGTCAACTGCAACTCTTCTTAGCAGGTTTATTTCCCGGAAATTAAATCCGGATTCTTTACCCTTTATGTAAAATTGAATCCACGGAAAATTCCCGCCTCCAGCCCTTCTCAGGAGTACGAGCAGGAATATAAATCCCGCAAGAAAAACAATTAAAAAAATCCACAACATACTGTCATTTTCGAACCATAATTGAAATAACTTTAGTAATCATTATCTATCCGATCCGGGAATATGATCCTGAAGCCTTTTTATGTCATTTTAAGCTACATATTATCCAATCATTCATACAAAAAGAATTATGTACCCCATTTTTGAACCATAAAAATCATGGAATTACCGCCTCAGGCCAATTTTAATGCAAAACCCTGCAAATTTCATCCAAAAAATAGAAAAAACTTCAAAACTATAAGTGTTATGAAAAATAAAATACACTTTACAATGTCACTAGAATGTTATTACATTGTTACTAATGAGTCTGAAGTATATTCCATTTTTTTTGATATTTTTTTTCCTACATTCCGGCGTTTTCTCTGATGAAATATCGGTCTCAGGATTTTTCACCGAAGATAGTGGAAAAACCGGAAGGCTTTATATCCGGTACTCATTGCCTGAAAACACTCACTTAACCCTGCAAAAAGATTATTTCTACTTTTCCGTAGAGCCGGATCCCTTCTTTACCTGGAAGGCTGTTCAATATCCTGAAGGAGATCTTGAAAATGGGAAGGTGATCTACAGGGATAGCGTAACTATCTTCAGAGAATTTACCCTTTCCCTCCCTGACAAACCGGAGAAACTCCAGATCCCTGTTTCAGTTTTTTATCAGCTTTGTGACGACAGCGGGACATGCTTCCCTCCCGGTTCTAAAAAAATCACCCTGACCTACGCTCCTTCAAGAAAGAACGATTCTAATTCAGAAAGCCTGCAGAATGTTTCCCGTGAGGATTTTATAAAACCCGCAGAAAAAAACGACAATCCTTTAATGGATGAAAAAATAAATATTTTCTATTTTCTTATGCTGTCTTTTTTAGGAGGCCTGCTTCTAAACATAATGCCGTGCGTTTTGCCGGTTCTTTCGATAAAGGCCATTAATCTTGTAGCTCACAGCGGGAAGAATAAAAGAAAAATTCTTTTTTCTTCCCTGTTTTATGCCCTCGGAATAATTATTTCCCTTCAGATCATGGCAGGGGTTATTATTTTCTTAAAGCTCTCGGGGGAATTTATCGGGTGGGGATTCCAGCTCCAGAATCCTGTTTTTCTTCTGGTACTTATATCTCTTATTTATTTATTTGGGTTATCATTACTTGATTTTTTCTCCATCAATCCCCCTGTTTCATTTTTAAAATCCTCGAATTCGGGTTATTTTTCATCCTTTATTACCGGGATTTTTGCTGTAGTGCTATCAACCCCCTGTACCGCTCCCTTCCTTGGAACGGCTCTTGCCTTCTCTTTTTCCCAGGAACCTCAGATCATTCTTATGTGTTTCTTTTTCATAGGTATCGGTCTTTCCTTTCCTTTTATAATGCTCGGTTTCTTCCCTTCCCTTTTTGAACTCATACCGAAACCTGGAAACTGGATGAATATTTTTAGACAGATTATGGGTTTTTTACTCATCGCCACTTCCATATGGCTTTTTAATGTACTCCTTATTGAAATAGGAAGTAAGAATATTATAGGCGTAATTATTTTTCTTTTCTGTCTGACCTTTTCCGTCTGGTTATATGAAACCTTTGTTACAAAAGGAAAAAATAAAAATATGAAAATCATGTTTTTCCTGATTGCCGTCCTGATCGTCATATTTTCTACAAAAATTCTTAATCTGGAAACAAACGAGACTCTGTCAAATAATATTGAAAATAGGGATTCGGAATTAAAATGGGAAAAATTTTCTCCTGAAAAACTCCAGGAATACAGAGATAAAAAACAGGCTGTGTTTATTGATTTTTCTGCTGAATGGTGTGCCACATGCAAGGGGTTTGAGATAATAGTTCTTTCTTCAAAAGAGGTTCGCAATATCTTTGATAAATACAATGTTAAACTATTAAAAGCCGATTTTACAAATGGGGATATAGTTGTTGCCCGCTGGATAAAAAAATTTGGGAAAGTGGGGGTTCCCCTTTTTGTTTTATATCTGCCGGAATATGAGAATCCTGTTATAGTAACAGAGTCAATTTCAAAAGATAAAATTGCCGCCGCATTCAAAAAAAGGGAGTAATAAAATGGCACCCACTACAATATACATTACCGGCTTCCGTCAGCATGCAGGAAAAACAATTACCAGTCTCGGAATAATCTCTCTGTTACGGGAGTATTATGATCCGGAGGATATAGGATACATCAAGCCTGTGGGACAGGAAATTGTAAAACTCCCCGACGGCACAAGAATAGATAAGGATGCAATTA
>CAZEKV010000182.1:0-4183 GCA_964512945.1 uncultured Spirochaetales bacterium
TTTATAGTCTCATAAACCTTCGAGGGGGTAGATGTCCCCGAGGCATCCTTAAAACATACGGAATCAAACTTAATTCCGGCATCAAGGATATTTTTTAGTACCCCCTTGTAGAATTCAGGGGTATGAGAACCCGAGGCTCCAGGGGGAAGCTCCATCATTGTTACACATACCTCATGCTTTAAACCGGCCTTAACAATGCATTGCCCGCTGTAAATAAGATTATTAACATCATTCAAGGCATCGAAATTCCTGATTGTTGATATCCCGTGTTTTTTAAACATCTTCGCATGGAGATCAATTACATCCCTTGACTGCGATTCCAGACCAACAACATTTGTTCCGCGGGCAAGGGTTTGTAGATTTGCCTTCGATCCCGCAGCCTTTCTGAAGGCATCCATCATATCAAAGGCATCTTCATTACAATAAAAGTATAAAGACTGAAAACGGGCACCCCCGCCTGCCTCAAAATGATCAAGACCGGCATCTACAGCAGCCTCTACGGCTGGTAAAAAGTCTTTAGTAAACACCCTGGCTCCAAACACGGACTGGAAACCATCGCGAAAAGCTGTGATCATAAATTTTACGTGCTTCTTCATCTATACATCCTCATTTTTGTTTATTTTTGCGAATAGGCCTTTACCGCAGCTATTGCCACAGCAATTTCCTCGGTTTCACCATTAGCACCGAATCTCTCATCGGCAGGTTCCCTCTCTGGAAAAAATCTTCGTATTACCGAACCAGAAATGCTTATTACAATTACCATAAGCAATAAAAATGCGAAAACTATTCCCATGCCCATAGCCGTTAATATAGAACCATCCATCAACGCCGCAAATAATCCATCCATATAACTCGTTCTCCCGGTTAATTATTTCTAGAAAACCAACAACCCTGAATAAGAAAGCGGTTGATTTTGAGAGCAATCAGCCAGAAGTATAGTGACTCATAATGAGTATTTCAAGAGTTCGGGGAGAAAAATAAATTTAAACCGGTGGAGTTTGGAAAAATCTCCTGTTAAAAGAATCATCACGCCCCGGAAGAGGGGAGCCGGCCTCTTGCGGACATCCAGAACCGGAGATAAGATACAATCTATGCCGGTAAACACAATCATAAACATTCTGCTAATACTTGCACCCGCCCTCGTTATTCCATTAATAATGAGGTTTGTTATCAGTAATTTTGTACTTTTTTTTGCAAAAAAAAAGTATATACCTGGAATAAACAGGGATTTGTACAGGGGATGGGAAACAGATAAAGATAAGGAAGCCATAAGAACGGTTACTAAGATAGCAGAAGCGAGGCTAAAATACCACTTTACCGTCAACTACAGCATAAAAAAAGATATTCAGGAAATTCTTTTATCAATTCAAAATACTTACTCGGAAAAAAAGGAAGGGAATTTGAGGTTTAAATTCAGCGTCCAGCGTCTGATTGAATGCTCACTGCTTGCCTTTTGTGATTTTTACAGAGAATACGCTTCATGCCGCTGGTACAAAATTATTCAAAATATCCGATTGCTCTGGTTCCAGCGTATTATGAATATAAACGGATACTATAGGCGGATCTTTCGTTTTCCGATTTTAAAAAAGCTCAAAGAAATGAGGCTTGCCGGAAAGATCTTAAGACTCTTTCTGGTTCCGTTAATCGGTTTTCCGCTTGTAATCTATTACGGATTACGATCTGTAATAATTAGCGTCCTCTTTGAGGGCTTCTTCAGATTTTTATACGGTCTGGTATTGATAAGGTTCGGTTATTATGCCCTCTTTTTGTACGTAAACAAAAATGCCGAAATAATTAAACGGATAGAAAATATTCCAAAAACAAATATAAACAAAATAGGAGAGGAGATAGAAAAAATAATTGATCCCCTTCTGTGGGAGAAAAAAAGTGATTTTTTTGAGATATCCTCGGGAAAATACCTGGATCTCCTGAAGGAATTCATGGCGGCTCCGGATGAAAAGATAGAGGGCTCATTAGAACAAAACAGCCATAAAAACAAAAAAAGGGGAAAAATTCTGAACCTTTTTAGCCGTGTCGGAAAATCAACCGTCAAATCTATAAAAAAGCAATTTTTACCGAATGAGAAAAACAAAAAAAGTGATGTACAAAATATCAGGAAACTCTATAGAGAAATCATTTCGGTCTACTACCCCGGAGTTGAAGAGCCTTTTCTTGCCTTCAGACTCAGGGATGTCCTGGAAATTTCCTACATGGCGTCGATTCTCTGCCTTCACAGGATATACCAGGTCCCTGCAGCAAAAAAGCTTCTCGGTGCTGTTTCTGTGGATCTTGTGCTAAAAATCAAGTTCGTAGCCGGGGGAGAAATATTCGGTGAGGCAATAAAGAAATTCGGCAGTGTCTATAAATATCTGCGGTTATTCAAACATTCGGGCAGAGTCTTAAGGATAATAAGGGGAATAAGTGCCCCCTACACAATAATCCCTGCCATAGGAACACCGATTCTTCTCCAGCAAATCCAGGATCTTGTGAGAGATTTTACCTATCACCGGATAGGGAGAATCCTCCTTTATCAATGTGAGACATCGACATTGAGGCAAAAAAAGGAGCTTCATCCAATTTTATGGTAATAGAACTAGCTTTTAAGAAGGATTTTCTCAACAGCAAAAGCAACGCCGTCATCGTTATTGGAAACAGTAACAAAATCCGCCGTTTCTTTTAGTTCCCCAATGGCATTTCCCATGGCTACCGAAAATCCCGCAGTTCTCAGAAGCGAGAGATCATTACCGTTATCGCCTATAGCCATTGTTTGAGAAATCTGGAAACCAAGATACTCTGTCAGAAATTCCAATGCCCTGCCCTTCGCAACACCCTCGGGCGCAATCTCAAAGTTGTTGTAATGTGACGAAGTAATTTCGCCATAATCCATATTTTTTATTTCATTAAAAACAGCTTTCAGCTTAACACCGTCCTCGCTCATCGGCATAATCTTAAAAACCTGACTGGATTTTTCTTCTATATACTTCTTGATATTTTTAATGATTTTGATTTTGATCCTGTCTCCCGGGGGCAGGGTGTTATTACGATTGTGGTACCACAGGGCTCCTAATTCCAGACTTTCTGAGACTATATCATCATCAATATACATATGGAAATATATGCCATGCCTGTAAAAAACATCTACTGCCTTCAGAACAAAATCCTTTTTGATTATCTTTTTGTAGATAATATTATTGCCTATCCTGATTAACGCCCCGTTTACAGCAATCAAAGGGGCTGAGGGATCAATCACCTTCAAAAAAGCAGTTATTCCAAAATAGGGTCTTCCTGAACACAGGATAACCTTTATATCATTTCTAATTACTTTTTTTAGAGCATTCAGATTGACCGCCGACAGATAACCGTTTGAATTCAGCAGCGTACCATCGAGATCAAATAATACTAGATTATAGATCATTTTCCAACAACCACCATTGCCAACGATGGCAACTGGGGATACCTCAAAACTAACCTTGACTATTATGAAAATTATAAACTCTCAACCATCAATCTAGCACAATATAACGTTAGCATTGATGCCCCATTTACCTTAGCAACCTTTACCAATACCCAAGCAGGTGGCGAACAGATCCGTATCCAAGCATCAGGAGATACATATATTAACAACCTCAAAAAAGAGGTCTATATGCCCGATGATGACCCATCCACCGACGATTGGAAGCTCGTGGACGAAATTAAATTTATCCCAACCATCGACCCACAAACAAAACTCATTACCGCTTGGGAACTCCAAGAGATGCCAAACTCCCCAGACGCAATAAAAGAAAAAATCGAAAAACAACCCATAATCGACGAAGAAGGCAATCAAACAGGACATAATAAACTCTACTATAACAACGTTCTACCAACCCCAACCGCCACAGAACCCGTAATGACCCTAACCTCAAAAGACCAATACCATACCTTCTCATGGGGCGATGAAATCGTTACCCATTACCCCTACGACCCAGCCAACCCAACTCCGGGACTATACCCAACACATTACACATACTACACCGACGGTTCAAACAAAGGCAAACTAAAACAAGTTACCCAAGAAAGAGGCTCTTGGACACGCTACACCTACGACTCCCAAAACCGTGTCATATCTGAAGTTACCCCCAATGGCAACAACCAAAACAACCACACCCACACCCCCAAATCCCCAAACCGAACCACACCCACC
>CAZEKV010000183.1:0-4176 GCA_964512945.1 uncultured Spirochaetales bacterium
AGTAATTGTAGCAGAAATTAAAAATGGAAAATCGTACAGGAAAAAAGTTGAAGAATTTTTTCTTAGCCGGGCATATAAACATCTTCTTAAGGAATCTGCTGCAAATACGGGTGTTGGAGTCAAGGTGAATTTTCAGGCCAGGAAGACTAAGGACGGGTTTAAGTATGATGTTCTCGAGTTTGATCTCGACCTTTCAGAAATGAAAGGACTTCCGGAATTAGATGTTGAAGAAAGGGAAAAGTTTGATAAGTTTATTTCTGTGTTAGCAAAAAAGCTAAAGGTTTACATGTATTTTGCAGAGAAGCGCTGTTATCTGACTATGGGTAGTGATGCCCTGAGGAAATTAAGGGGTCTTGCCTCTAAGGATGAGTATCCCGGCAAGGGGCTGAAGGGGTCGACAGTAGCAGGAATCTTCCTGAAAACAGTTTCAAACAGCGATAATCTCTTTTATCAGTTATCGCTGAAAAAAATTGTTTCCCTGCTTAATCCTCCGGTTGCTGAAGATTTTCCGGAGGAGTCTCCAGGTCTTGTAGGCAGGATAAATGCTACCAGAAATGCTTCTCTTTTTAGTTCTCTTTTTCTATCTTCAAAAGAAATAGCTGTTTTAATTAATCTTTCTGAAACACTTCTAAATAAGTTATTCTAAGAAAATCCGGGGGTAGCGCAGTGTTAAATTGTTCTCCCCCGGAATGTATATGACTGCCGGGTATGTCCCTGTAGAGTTTTATAGCAGATTTTAATAATTACCGGGGAAAGGAGAATCCTGTGAAAAGAAAAATTTGTTTTTTCCGTCTTTTTATATTTTGCTCTATGGTTTTGCTGCTTTCCTGCGGGCGTAAAGAAAACACTCTTCGGGAACTGATTCCGGATAAAACCACCGTTTATATCCAGGCAAAAAATCCCGGTGTTCTTATGGAAAATATTGATTCTTTTATAGATGAGCTCGGCCTGAAAACTCTCACGGGAGGCCGGCTCTTTAAGGAAATTTTTTTTACAAGCCTCTCTTCCCTGACGGAGGGGGAAATTGATGAGCACTGGTTTGATTTGAAAAGGCCTGCGGGTGTTGCCTATATCCCTCCCTGCGAGGGCAGCAGCAAGATCGGGGGCTTTCTGATTTTTTTACCCGCAGACAAAAAATACACCGAATCGATAAGAGAAATGATCGGAGAAAAAAAAGAATGGGATGTCGGCTTTTTTGGGGGCTATGCAGTGGTTGCTCTTCAATACGATATTGGAAAAGAATATCCCCCTGCAAAAACCATCGATATCACGAAGCTGAAAAAATATGATGATGATTCCCTGTCGTACTATGTAAATTTTTCCGGAATATGGAAAACAGGAAAGCGGGAATGGGAAGGGTTTAAAAAAGAATTCAATTCAAGTATTGCCCGTTCTGCTTCCGCTTTTCCCGGGGATTTACAAAAAAGGATTATCAATTTCTATACAGGGCTTCTTTCTTTAATTGAACAGATAGAAGAAATAGACGGGAGCATTTCCACGGATGCCCGGGATCTGGAATTAAGGGAAAATACCTCCTTTGATGAAACGGGAGAGATGGCCGAATTCCTGAAATCCCTGTCCCCCGTAGAAAATACCGGAGATTTTCTCAAATATCTCCCGGCTGATTACCTTTTCTCCCTCGTCGCAAACATGGCTCCCGGAGATCGAAAAAAGCTATTTAGCAGTTTTTATAATCTTATTCCCCAGGACATGACGGATTCCAGCATTGATATCTGGAAAGAATACAGGGCGATTATGGCTCCCTATAAAAATGAATTCGGATTCAGGGCTTCCATTGCATTTGATGTGGACATTGATTTTGAAAAAATAATCAATTCCTATAATGCCGATGCCGGTCCTGAAGTCCTGCCGAAATCAATACTGGATCTCCTTGGTTTTAAAATGATGGCAGTGTATGAGGCAGAGAATCCCCTCAGGGTAAAAAAAATATTGAAAGATACGGTAGAGTCGGGAGGATATTCGAGATTTGCAGATGCCCTTCTAAAAAAATCCGGAGTAGTGGCGGAATTTTCTCTGGAAGAGAAAAAGGCCGAAGGGTTCACCTATGACGAATTTTCCATGAAACTGGATTTTCGTGAATACCTGAAGAAGATGGGGGCGGGGACGAAATCCCTCGATAAGATCAATTCAATACTATCAAATATATTCAATTTTATTAGGTTATATATTGGATATGGCAAAAACAGGGTCTATGTGGTGATTGACAAAAACGGAGCAGAAGTTATGGAGAAATTGATAAAAAACGACAGCTGCCCCGGAGGACTCGTGGAGAGTTCCGCACATTTTAGTAAAACCATATCCAGAATGCCTCACGGAAGCCATTTTGTATACCAGTGTTCTGTAAAAAGGATAATTAACATCATAAGGAAAATCCCCGATCTAAATTACATTTCAGAAATTACCATACCCGATGCCCCGGGAATAACAGGGTATGTAAGAGCGAAAGATAATCGAGTTGAAACAGCCATGTATTTTCCGGTGATCGAATTGAAAAGGTACATATGGAACTTCTTCCTGGCCCCTAAAAGACCTGTTTCCTCTCAGGATTGATCTATCCGGGATCTCTCCGGTAGAAAGCGATAACACATTTCATCTCAAAAACTGCCTGAGATAATTGATTTTATTGTATTAATGGGATAAATTCTGATTGATAAAAAATTTCAGAGGTAAACATGTTTAAAAAAAGTCCTTTTGTTCCTGCTGTAGCTTTTGCCTGTTTCTTTTTATTTTTTTCCTGTTCTTCCATGCCGCCGAAGGAAAGCCATGTAGAACGCATAGCCGCCCTTATAAATGATGGAAATGCTGAAAAGCTTATAGATCTCTCCCAAACACCCTTTTTGTTTGACGGTGAAATAATACTAATGGGGGATGATGTAAAAACATTGTGGAACAACCTGAAAAAAGCCGATTTTAGAATGCCCCGGGCGAGGATTCTCAAGATTGAGCCCGTCGGAGAAACAGGCTATAAAAAATTCAGCGATTCGATGGAAGTGCGGGTTTATTTTAAGAAGTATCTCTCGAAGAAACCCGTTATCGCTCAAATAGAAACAGATTCCGGGAGGTACTACCTTCTGTTAAGCGGAAGGAAGGGGATATATCCCCTGATCTACGGATTCAAAGGACCCCTAAAATGAAAAAAATACTCTTAACACCCCTGTTGCTCCTGATACTAATTACCTCTCTTTCCGCCTCGCAGGTTGTAGTAACCTATCTTGAGGGTGATGTCGATATAAGAACCTCAAAGGGCCTCTCCTGGGCTGATATAGGGGATTCGCTTCAGCCGGGAGATACGATAATAACCGGAGCCGACGGTCAGGCCATACTGAAGGAAGGGAAGAACACCGAGATAAAAATCAGTCCGAATACCGCTTTTACAATCCGGGGTATTGAAAAAAATAAAGAAAATCGAAGGGTAATGGCGTGTCTCTTCGGCTCAATGCGCTTCAGCTTCAAGCGTGTATTCGGGAAAGAACCCCTTATAGGAACCCCCAGCGGGATAGGTGGAATCCGGGGAACCGAATTTACAGTTTTTGCCGCCGAAGACGGCTCTTCGATGATCCAGGTAGAAAAGGGCCTTGTAGTAATAAAGGACATAGAACTGGGCGCCGGCGAAGGAATTGAAATAAAACCAGGGGGAACCCCGGGGGAGAAATTCAAGACATTCGGCAGGCCGAAGGATTTTAGCTCCTGGAACAATAAACGCCTTGATGCCATGATGGGGGATCCACTGAAGGCCCTGCTGCAGGTTGAAAAGCGTCTTGCTTACTATAAAGACCGGATGAATTCCTATCTTGCTATTTACAAAAGGAACATGATCGTTATTGATAAACTACGTAAGAAGATGCTGGGTTTTATGAATGCCGGAAAAAACGAAGAGGCAAAAAGGGTGAGGGAGGATGAATTCTTCCCCCTCTCTACCGCTACAGTATTAACTGCCACAAACATGAGATACTACGCCCTTTCCTACCTCTCCATGCGCCAGTATATTCTGAGTAAGATGTATCTGAAGATGAAATCCATATATATGAACGATTTAAAGAATAAGGTGTTTGTGGATTACGGGTTAATCCATAACAGAATTAAAAATGATTATGAAAAAATCATCGTTCCCAACCTTGTGGAAGATGATTTTTAAGGAGAAGCTGAGAATGAAAA
>CAZEKV010000184.1:0-4136 GCA_964512945.1 uncultured Spirochaetales bacterium
TATTAAGGAGGATTGAAAAGGAGATTGGAAAAAGGGAAATGAGTTGTAAAACGGTTTTTCTCTACAGGCTTGCCGGGGAGACCAGAATATAATATTATTCTATCCCGAGGGTACGTATAAACAAAAATAAAATTTGAGGAAGAATGATGTCTCTTTTAAAAGTTGAATCAAAACTTGTATTTGTTACTCTATTTTCTTTTGCCTGGGCAATTCAATCAGCTTTATCAAAAGCTGCCTCAAATTATGGAGCCTATTGGTCTACTTTTACATACCAAACTCTTTTTGTTGCTGCTTTATCTGCTTTTTTTTATATTGTGTTTACAAAGAAAAAATTTCTAAAGTATATTACACTTCCAAACATAATCCTTCTATCAATGGTTGGTTTTATAGGCACTGGAGTTGCCTTTGCATCAATGTATTATGGACTGGAGCTTTCAACTGTTGGTAATTTTGGTTTTTTGATTAAAACAACCACTTTTTTTACTGTTATTTTGGGTGCTATTTCAATCAAGGAAGAAAAACTAACTGTTATTAAAACAACCTTACTATTTCTATTAATGATTGGGGCATTCCTGATCTCAACTAAAGGAAATAGTTTTTATCCTAAAGTGGGAGACTTCTTTATTATTTTAGCTGCTTTTCTTCTCTCTGGAGCAAGTGTAGTTATTAAAAAATTTATGACTGGTAATTGTCCCTCCGAAGTAATCACAATTTCTCGCACATTTTTTGGAGGTGTGCTTTTAACTCTATACTCACTATTATTTGATAAAGAAAATGTGTTTGCGATTCAAACTCCTATTGCACTGGTTTTGAGTACAGGATTTTTTTTGTTTTTATTATTCTTTTTCCTTTATAAAACATTGGAGGTAGCCAGTGTTTCTTATCTTACTATGCATTCAATGAGTATGTCGTTATTTACATTAGTTTTTGGTCTTATTTTCTTCAAAGAAACATTTAATATGATTCAGTTTTTAGGAGGTGGGATTATTATTATTTCAGTCATTTTGATATCAAAATCGAAAATATAGTCTCAGCTTATGGCGGTTGTCTATAGCGAACATATTTGAAGGGAATGAACATGAATCGAACACACATGAAATTGTCGGCGACCTTTCTTCTTGCAGCACTCGTTGCCGCAGGTCTGTGGAAATGCACATCAGAGGATGTCCTCGCCCCGGGAAACACTACTTTTGCAGCAAAGCTGTATCGCGAGCTTAGCGTTTCAGAAGGCAATCTCTTTTTCTCGCCCTACAGCATCTCGTCAGTGCTGAGCATGACTTACGCCGGAGCACGTGAGAATACGGCGAAAGAGATGAAAGACGCTCTGTGTTTTAGCTTAGAACAACAACAACTACATCCCGCATTCAGGAAGCTGAATCAAGTACTGGCAGCCAATGCGCGCAAAGCCAATCAGAAGCTGAACATTGCGAACGGGTTGTGTTTGACCGGAGGAGACGTAAGCAGGGAATTCAAGATTTTACTGAATGACAACTATGATGCCGAGATTTTCGGCGCTGACCTGGACAAGATCAACGCCTGGGTTAAAGAGAAGACGGAAGGGAAAATCGAAAAGGTACTTGAGAGCCTGGATCCCAATTCGGTATGTGTGCTCCTCAACGCAATCTACTTTAAAGGTGTCTGGAAAAGTCAATTCGAGAAAAGATATACACGCAAAGCCCCTTTCAAATTGTCATCGACGAAACAAGTTGGGGTTTCCCTTATGTATCAGAAGAGCTATTTTAGGATCCTGAAGAAGGAAGATTTCCAGGCCGTTGCAATTCCATACAAAGGGAATCGGATGTCCATGATTGTTCTACTTCCACAAGAAGTAGATGGCCTGACCAGGCTGGAAAGGCGATTGACCACGCAAAGCCTGAAACAATGGTTGACGGAACTGAACGTGGAACCGGTTCAAAAGATTCAACTGTTCATGCCGAAATTCAAGCTTGAAACCGGATACGATCTGGTACCGCAATGCAAAAAACTTGGCATGAAAGATGCCTTTGATGCTACAGGAAAGGCTGATTTTAGGGGTATGGGTTGGCCCAAAGGGGAGCTCTGGATTTCGCAGATCAAACACAGGGCTTCTGTCGAGGTTAACGAGGAAGGTACAGAGGCCGCCGCTGCTACGGCCGTAGGGACGGCTACGAAATCCGCCCCGTGCTACCCGATTTTCCGTGCGGATCATCCATTCTTGTTTATGATTCGGGACAATCAAACAGGCAGCATTTTATTTATGGGCAGGATTGTCGATCCAAATAGTAAATGAGATGCGGAACCGCACAACAAGCGTAATAGCTGAAAGACCAAAACGGAGATGATAATGGGAATAGAAAAACAAGGTTCAGTTACTGAGATTCCTGTTGATAATAATGAACTTGATTTAGTAACAGCCTTTGAGACAATTCAATTTTGGTCAGATATTGATAAATCATTTGCTGAGATTATCAGATTATTAAAAGATGATGGCACTTTCTTAATTATAAACAGATATCCAGCAGAAGGCAGTAAATGGTGGAAAATGGCTAAAATTAAAAGTGATAAAGAGTATGTAAACAAACTGAAGAATACTGGATTTAGCCGGGTAAATACTAATTCGGATTTTAAAAAAGGATGGGTAATTGTAAAAGCGACAAAATAATAAAAAGCAACATACGGAATATACTTCATTGCTGATTTTTAAAGATGAACTTTTAGAGATGCCTATTAAAAAAACAGGGTTTAAAAAAACCTAAAAAAATGGAGCGTTGTTAATGTCTGAATATAGTTTTATTTCAAAAATTTATGATCCCGCCTTATTCGTTTTTTTACATCCGATTCGTAAAGCGGTTGTGAAAATGATGATGATGCTTAACCCCGGACAAATAATAGATTTCTGTTGTGGTACCGGTAACCAATTAAAATATTTGAAAAAACACGGATTTGATAATGTTAAGGGACTGGATATTGACGGCGGCATGGTAGTGCAATCAAAAAAAGGGAAGTACGGGGTTGATTGCGAAATAAAAGACGCTAGAAAAACAGGTTATGAGGCACATAGTTTTGATTTGGCAATGATCAGCCTGGCTCTTCATGAAAAACCGGCAGCTATCCAGAGCGAAATTGTCGCGGAGATGCAAAGGGTGTTAAAACCAACGGGACATTTGCTTGTTATTGATTATATTTATGATAAGAAGACATTTAAATTTGCAAAATTGGGTGTCAGGGTTATGGAGTGGCTGGCCGGCAAAGAGCATTATGCCTGTTTTAAAAATTTTATTAAAAATGATGGTTTGGACTCTCTTATAAAAAAAGATATATTGATTGAAAAAAATTTTTTACTTAATTCCATAACCCTGCGGTTATACAAAATGTGAAAAAAGGTATTATGCAAATTAGTTTTTTGAGACTGATCTCGCCCCGCCTTTCGACTACCCGTAGGATTAGTTTTCAGCACATTTAGCGTACTCTCATATTCGATTGGTCTCCCTATTATGTCAAGACAGTTGTCGTATAAAAATATTCAGGAAAAACAACTATAAAATACTCCTATAGCGTTCAAAGAGAACATCGTCAAAAGGATTTTGCCGCCTAATAATGAATCAATGCAGAGTCTGGACCTATGATTTTTAATACCGGAACTATAATATTATCTTCTTTTTTAATATAGAAAGTATATTCATGATAGTTATTAAATTTATATTGCACTGTTTTACCAATAACGTTACTGTTATATATTATTGTGAATATATTTTCTCCATATATGTATCTTTGATCTAAAATAGCCTTATTATCAAATCGCCCATAATTATAGATTAATTTACTATTCCATAGTATTCGGATATTCTTTTTATCTATATTTTTGGAAGTAACTAATCTAAACTTGTTTAAGTTAATAAGGAAACTGATAGCATGTGCCAGCTCTGTTTTTGAAAGAGGGCTATTAGCTTGAAAAGCAAAAGAGACAACCATAAAGCTGAATACTAAAGTGATTAATAATGATATTATTATTTTTTTAAATAATTTCATCAGACTATTTCCTATAACGTCTCTGTATTGTTCTTATACGCCCGATTTGGCGGCATGAGAACAATTGCGGTGCACTGAGTTTATCGAAGTATTTATATTTTTCTTTTATCATCTCGCTTATCCTTTTT
>CAZEKV010000185.1:0-2191 GCA_964512945.1 uncultured Spirochaetales bacterium
TAATTTTGCAAGTTCACGCTGCATCTTGCATATATCAAGTATTATGGTTTCAGCTTTTTTTATGGCCGAAAGCATTAGTTCTTCAGATATCTCTTTTGCTCCACCTTCAACCATGGTTATCCCGTTTTCAGTTCCTGAAACAATGATTTCAAGTTCGCTGCTTTTTATCTGTTCAAAAGTCGGATTAATTATTAATTCGTTATTCACCGAACAAACACGGACGGCAGCTACAGGACCGTCAAAGGGTATGTCGGATATAAAAACAGCGGTTGATGCTGCAATCATTGCCACAATATCGGGTGGATTTATTTGATCTGTTGAAAGAACCGTTGGAACAACCTGGATCTCTCTTCCAAAACTTTTTGAGAAGAGGGGTCTCATTGGTCTGTCTATCAAACGCGAGACAAGAATTTCCTTGTCTTTGGGCCGCCCCTCCCTTTTTAAGAATCCTCCCGGGATTTTGCCTGCGGCATAATACTTTTCATTGTATTCCACCTGCAGGGGTACATAGTCAAGACCGGGACTCTCGCGCCCGGTACACACGGTGGCCAGTACTGCCGATCCCCCGTATGTTGCGTAAATCGAACCGGAGGCCTGTTTGGCCATTCTCCCGGTTTCAAGGACAAGTTCTTCATTTCCTATATTGAGTGTTATTTTTTTTATCATTTTCTCCCCAGAAATTATTTACGTAGGTTCAAATCTTTTAAGATTTTTCGATATTTATCAAGTTCTCTTCTTTTTAGATACTTAAGAAGCTTTCTTCTTTGTCCAACCAGCTTTAGTAATCCACGTCTGGAATTATTATCTTTTTTGTGGATTTTAAAATGCTCCGTAAGTTCTTTTATTCTGGAAGTTAATAAAGCTATTTGTACTTCGGTAGAACCGGTATCAGCATCATTCGATCCAAATTTAGAAATAATTTTCTTTTTTTTATCTCCTGTCAAAGACATATTTTTTTCTCTCCTCTAATTTAAAATTCATTCGAATTTTATTATTTCGTATATGAAACCATTCGGTTGTTTCCAACGGATATTAACGCTATCAATGTGAATTTTGGTGTGAAAGGAATTTGAACTATTCAATAATTCTACCGGGTACACACCGCATTCCGGAAAAACATTACTTATTTTCTCTCTGAAATCCTCCAGACTACATTCTACCAAATCCCCATCCGAAAGATCTCTTTTTAACATTCCTCCCTTTTTTATACAAGTCAAATCAATCTGATAATTCCTACCAAGCATTTCTGCAACCAGTTTAAAATTTCCCCTCAATACCTCATTCCTAATTCTGGTACTGCTGATTTTTTCTCCACCCATATCAACGGGTTCCAGAATCTCGGTTTTAACTCCACTTAGTATTCCGGCTACAGCCTCCGCATTTGTATCAGCTCTATATCCGCATCTAAAATCAGAACCCAGGATCATACATCTCAGCTGCAACATATCTGAGATCTTCGATAAGAAATCCCTACCCGACAGTTTACTAAAATTAGCGGAAAAGTCAATCAGCACTGTTGTTTTAATGCCCATATTCGAAAATAGATCGAACTTCTGTCTATTATTCGTTATATCTCCAGGATATTCCCGGGGATCCAGGATTCTGGCAGGGTTGGTCGAGAAGGTAAATACTACAGGCTTGAAGACTTCGTCTTTACTTAATATTTTTTTTAGTAAGAACAAATGTCCCTTATGTACACCATCAAAAACCCCTATGGTGGCTGCAGAGGGTGTGTTTTTTTCTACGGCACCCTTAAGAAAATTTTTCCAGGAAATAATTTTCACTTTATGCTTGATCCTTCATTATCTTATAAGAAATTAGATTACGATATTTTGAAATAATACGTAAGAACCTCCCCTCTTCGTTAAACACGGCATAGTTGCCATCATGTTTCAATTTTTTGAGGAAGTTTGTATTGTCAAGTTTTTTGCCGTATATTAATAGTTTTTCACAGGGTTTTTTAATGGAGCAGCTATAAATCCCCTTCATATCTGAAAAAATATCTACAGAATTTCTTAAATCATACGGAAGGTTGAGATTAGAGGGTTTTACGGCTTCAGCAATATTAAAAGACCCGATACTGTTCCTGATAAGACTTGTTAAATAAGCCCGTGAATTACATCTTATACCGAGATCCCTTGCAATGGAACGTATATAGGTTCCTTTTGAACATTTAATTGATACCTTCAGA
>CAZEKV010000185.1:2291-4103 GCA_964512945.1 uncultured Spirochaetales bacterium
AGTGTATCAGTCTCATTTCCAAAGCAGATTACAGCCGTATATTCTTTATCAAGATTTGTAAAAAAGTAGTTTAATTTTGTAAATCTTCCCGCAAGAACAATGAGGAGACCCGCCGCAAATTTATCAAGGGTTCCCGCGTGTCCGAGCTTCAGCGATTTATTATTTCCTGCTTTTTTTTTGATTTCTCCAAGTATTTTAAAAGAAGTAATACCCGGGGGCTTATCCAGTAAAATAAGCCCGGATAAATCCTCCATCATTTTTTCTGGTCCTCAATTAGCTGATTGATATAAAATGAATGTTCAATCGAATCATCATAAAAGAATTTTAATTGTGGAGTATTTCGTGTTTTGATTTTTTTTCCAACAAGATTCCGAATAAAACCCGAAGCACGATTCAAGCCATCTACTGAATTTTTTGTTGTTTCGCTGTTTTCAAAACCGGAGATAAAAATTTTGGCATAAGCAACATTTTTGGAAACCTCTATCCTGGAAATAGAAATAAGGCTACTCACCCCTGGATCCTTTATTTTATTTTGAACAATTAAATTACCTATTATTTCCCGCAATATATTTTCTATACGTTTCAGTCTATACTCGGACATTCACTATTTATCCAGTTTCTTCTTTATCTCTTGAATTACAAAAAATTCCAGTTTATCCCCGACTTTAACATCTGAATAATTTTCAATCCCAATACCACATTCATAGCCTTTAGCAACTTCCTTTGCATCATCTTTAAAACGTCTGAGAGATCCAATTTTCCCGGTATAGATTACTATTTCATCCCTTATAAGATTAACATTTGAGTTGCGTAAAACCTTACCGCTTGTCACATAACATCCCGCAATAAATCCAATCTTAGGCACCTTAAAGGTATTTCTAACTTCCGCTTCTCCTGTCTGAACCTCTTTTAAGTCCGGAGAAAGGAGGCCTTCCATTGCAGTCTTAATGTCATCGACGGCATCGTATATTACATTATATTTACGGATTTCTACTTTTTCTCTTTCAGCAAGAAGCTGAGCTTTTGGCGTGGGTCTAACATGAAATCCAATTATTATTGCATTGGATGCCATGGCAAAATTTACATTACTCTCGCTTATGGCACCTGCAGAAGCATCAATAACAACAAGCCTGATTTCATCCGTGCTCAATTTTTCCAGGGCAGATTGAAGTGCTTCTACCGAACCGTGTACATCTCCCTTAATAATTACCTTGAGTTCTTTTATTTCTCCTTCCTGTAAGGAATCGTAAAGATTATCGAGAGTAACCTTTTTTAGCTTATCCCCGGTACCCAACTTCTCCAGTTCCTGACGCTTTGCACCAACCTGTCTGGCAAGTTTTTCACTTTCTGTAACTTGAAAGGGTGCCCCTGAATTTGCAATAACCAAAATACAGTATCCAACAGGTATACTGATTATTGCTGAAAAATAGTCATATTACGTATTGCTGTTATATGAACCCGAATATAAGTATTGAGTTCATTAAACGATATTTCATCGTCCAGAGCTAAAATAATTGTCTGGGTGATATTGTATGGTGTTTATCAGTGATGTGATTGTTATCTGACAAAATCACGTTATTGTGAAAATGTGGCATATTGAGTAGTGCACAACCAAATGTTATAAGCAACTGGAAAAAAATGTGGATGCCATACTATGGAAGTGTATTAGAGTGACGATGAAACACATATGAAGCTGTTATCGCCTACAATTGGGAGATTTTTAATTTTCATATATAGTCCTAATTATGTGATACATATGTACTAATTAGGAGTTTTCCATTAGAGAACAATATCACAACCAGTTTTAAAAAT
>CAZEKV010000186.1:0-4075 GCA_964512945.1 uncultured Spirochaetales bacterium
CCTTGTTCATGCCTTATTGAAGAAAATATCATTAAAATGTGATGTGGCTGAAAATGGAAAAGAAGTTTTGGAGGCTCTAAAGAGAAAAAAATACAATCTACTCTTCCTGGATATTCAGATGCCTGTCATGGACGGGGTTGAAACAATAAAGCAAATCAGAGCCGAAGGAGATTACAGGGATCTGTATGTAATTGCCCTGACCGCCCACGCCCTTAAAGGGGATGCGGAAAAGTACAGAAATCTGGGGTGTAACGACTATATACCGAAACCGATCCGCCGCAGGGTGCTATACGACAAGATTAGCAAATTTATCGCTGCTACCCGGAGATAATCTCTAAAATTGAGGAAAGACAGCCCGTGTTTACGCCGCCTTACAACAGGCAAGGATAAACCCCGAATCCTGTCTTTTAAAAATTCGCCTTTGTTCGATGCTTTCCTTCCCCTGTTGCATAAGAAAGTCGGCCGAATATCCTATGGTCTGATAATCGTAACCTTTATCTCATCCACAAGCCGGGTTGCTCTCCTGTTGTCGAGAACCCCAAAAGTTCCGCTGGCTTTTGTATGAGTTATATACCTTCCTTCAGTTTCCAGACCCCCTACGGTCATACCGGGGAAGGTGCCAACAGTTCCCTCGTTGGGAGCCCAGCCTATAAAATTAAGGGTGTACACATTCTGAGGGTTGTCCAGATCGATATCAACTGCGTAGGTGATGGCCGGCTGGTCATCATCTTTGCCCGAGGTATTTTCATGAAACCAGTCATTTGGATCGAAGGAATGATCCATCTCAAAATAACAGGTAAACTTCTTCTGATTGGAATCCTTTAAGACTCGTATAACAGTGAAATTAGTTGTTTTTGTAACCCCCGTAACGGCATCTACTTCAGCAGCATTCGAAACGGGATATCTGTTTACTTTCCAGAAGGGAAGAGCCGTATTTGTCAGAGATCCCCCGATGCCCCTCAGCCTCCGGCAAATAGTTAAATTCTGGAGAAAGTTGTCGGAAGGTTTCTCCAGCCATGCTACATAAATTGCAGCCGCACCACCTGCGGAGCCTTTCTTGAATTCCAGCTTGATTCCCGTAGAGCCTGCAGGTATTGTCGTGGTATCAGCACCAGAATCTGGCTGACTGCAAGAGAAACCGCCGGAAATAAAAAGCAAAACACCCAAACAAAAAATCGCAAAATTAAACTTTTTCATTGTAAACCATCCTGTTTTTTATATTTTTAATACTAACAACTTTTACATGGGCTGATGATAGCATATTATTCTAAAATAGTAAAGTTTTGATCCCCAATTTAGAAATTCTATATTTGAAATTATCCCTTGCTGTATTTGCTATTGTTCTTAAATTAGAATCCCGGAGAGATTAAAAGATCAAAATAATATACAAAAATGTAAAGATTTTTGGTGTACATATAAGTGGATTTATATTATAAAGCCGTATTCGGTTTCTAAAATGTATTTGTATTCTGGGGGTAATTAAAGATGTATTTGAAACACGTAATTGACAAAGATCCGCAACTTCTTGAGGCAATGATAAAATTCCACCAATCGGGGCGGATTCCTCCCAATTCCTGGGTTATCGATCTTGATACTATTGTGGAAAACGCCCGTATCCTCTCGGGGGAGGCGAAGCGTCTGGGGCTTAAAACCTATCTTATGTCTAAACAACATAACCGCAATCCCTATATAAACAAGCTGGCGATTGCAAATGGCCTCAATAAAATGGTTGCTGTTGATGCGACGTGTGCATTGATGGCTAGAAGATATAATATGCCGTTGGGTCATGTTGGTCATCTCAATCAAATACCCCGAGCCCTTGTTCCGGCAGTAGTAGCCATGAAGCCGGAGGTTTTTACGATTTTTAATATTGAGCATGCGAGATGGATTAATGATGCTGCAGAGGCTCAAAACCTGATACAGGATCTATTGATAAGGGTTTACACGGAGGGTGACACATTCTTTGAGGGTCAGGAGGGCGGATTTGACGAAAAAGAGGTCCCTGAGCTTGTAAAGACCCTCGCCGGATTAAAAAATGTACGCCTTGCAGGGGTAACCTCATTCCCCTGTGTCAGATACAATGAAAAACCCGAAGAAGCTCTCAGGGTGGAACAGAATATGGGTACGATTACCAGAGTTGCAGACACGTTGAGAAAAATGGGTGTTGATGTAAAACAGATCAATGCTCCAGGGAATACATCGAGCAATGTTATGAGGATATTGAAAGAGCATGGAGCAACCCACGTTGAACCCGGGAATGGGTTGTTAGGAACCACCCCCAGCAATGCCTTTAGAAGCGATTTGCCGGAGCAGACAGCTTTTGCATATCTAACCGAAATCTCCCATTTTTACAAGGGTCGTGCTTTTGCCTACGGGGGAGGAGCGTATCACACTAATTACAGCGACAGCATTCAGGGGCTTGTGGGCTCTACATGGGAAGAGGCTCGTGATAACAGAGTTGAATACAATTATGATATTTACCAGGATATTGACTACCACATGCAGCTGCTCCCGAAGAAGGGGCAGAGGTGCGAGGTCGGGGACAGTGTGTTATTTGCCTACAGGACGCAGATGCACATGACAAGATCCTATGTTGCTCCAGTGTCCGGGCTTTCAGGTAAACGCGAGCTTAAGCTGCACTATCTATTTGATAATGCAACCACAGCCCTCGATGAGAATTTCAATCCTGTTGATCCTGAAAAAGTTTGTAAGGACATTGAATCCTTGATTGCTGATTATTCTTGATATAACCCGACAGAAGACAGAAGGAGAGTTATTAAAATATCCGTTTTTACTTGCATTACCGATTTGGTATTAATAAACTGGGGGTATGAAGGAATTAAAACGGAAATACCTGGAGATACTGAAGATAGAGCTGGAAGATTTAAAGACCGATACGGAGACCCTCCTCGCTCTTTCCGGTGAGAGGAAAGACAGGGGAGAGATAACCAATTATGTTTTTCTGGAAAATATGACACTTTTTAAGAATCTAATATCGGGGATTGAATACATGTACGCATCCCTTTGCAAAATGTCAATGGAAAAATATAACAACCTCGGGGAAATGATAGCCGATATTGACCTGGGATTCCGCCAGAAGACAAAAGACTCTGATTTTCCCGAGGCTGTTTATACCCTTGTAAAAAGAAAACTGGAAAAAGTCCTGAAATATATCTTAGGTGATGAAAAGTAATATCAAAAGGGTTTTTAGCCCCGATTTTCAGCATGATTTTGCTGTTTTTTTTATTCCCGGCCTGAAATTAGATTTTCCTTTCCGATTTTTCTGTTTATAAAAGATGTTCCCACAGGATCCCACCGCCGGAGGATATATCTTTTTTGATTGCTTTTCCATAGATTGCAGGCAGAAATTCGGGGGATATCCCCGGGGTCAGGTTTTTCTCACTCCTTAAGACGGCGGTATTTTTTTCTGTCAGGATATCACCGGCAGAGAGTGGTGTTAATGCATGGATGGATCTTCTTGTTGTTTTGTAATTCGATTTTTCGGATTCGGCTAATATTTTTTTGCCGCTCCCGAGGACTGTTTTAATCTTTTCAGGACCATAAACCCTTGAGAGTTCCTCTATTGTCTCTTTTTTCCCCCGGCTTTCGGCTCTTCTTATCCCCGTAACCATCTTTTTGAAATCGGAAGGGGTAAGGGCAATCCTGTCATCAAGCCCCGAGCCTTTAGAGGATAAGGTAAAATGCTTTTCAATTATAACCCCGCCGGAAATGGCCGACAGAACCGGAACAAGCAGCGGATCTATCGAATGATCCGATACCCCGACGGAAACTCCGAAAATTTTACTCAAATTATCAAGTACATTGAGATTATACTCATTTTCCGGTGCAGGATAGGAAGTTATGCAATGAAGCAAAGTTGTATCGGCACCCGTAATATCCAGGGCTTTTTCAATATCTCCCAGGGTTGATACCCCCGTGGACAGTATAATCCCCGCATTATAAGAGGCTACTTCCCTCAGCAGGGGGAAGTGATTTAATTCGGGAGAGGCTATCTTTATTTTCTCGACCTCTAAATTTTTCAGGATTCGTGCACTTC
The DNA here is from genome assembly GCA_964512945.1 of uncultured Spirochaetales bacterium. Lineage (GTDB taxonomy): Bacteria > Spirochaetota > Spirochaetia > CAZEKV01 > CAZEKV01 > CAZEKV01. The sequence goes on from CAZEKV010000186.1 coordinate 4,058, forward strand.
GCAGGCCAAAGGGAGTAC
>CAZEKV010000187.1:0-4030 GCA_964512945.1 uncultured Spirochaetales bacterium
CAAAAATGATATAAAGATATACAATTTTACAAATGAGGAATTTTTTTTCGTGTACTGCCCTTCTATCTTTCTGTCTGTTGGTTAACTCCTGTGGGACAGGGGGTAAGACTAAGGACAATCGGGAAAATAGTATGGGTAGAGTTAATGTCTCAAAAAAAGAATATGAGGATACTTTTTTTGATATTGAAAAGTTCATAAATAGAATGAATATGATTATCAAAAATGAAGATTTCAAATCCTGGAAGGAAAATCTTACCGATGCCTATATCTCTTTAAAGAGCAGCAAGGAAGAGCTTGAGTACTCCTCCGTTAAATTATCCCTCATAGGCCGGACTGTAAAACTTAGATCTTTAAAAGACTACTTTTTTCAGCTGGTAGTACCCAGCAGAGAAAATATTGTTCTTGACTCTCTCAGCTTTATTGACAGGGATCATATAATTGCCTTTATAATGAAAAACAACAAAAAGGCAATTTTGTATTCACTGGAAAAAAATGGTGATAAGTGGAAAATTGGTATAAAAAAATAATTTTTGGAGTAGTTTATGAGAAAAAATATCTTTTCAACAATTTTATTGATATGTGTCGTTCTTCTGGTTCCCCCTGTCTTTTCAGAGGAAAATACAGCAAGTAACGATGATTTAACTGTTGAGGAACTGTATCTTATAGATCATCTTGAAATTATGATAATCAATCAACAGGCTAAATCACCTGAACATGATGTAAAAATGCTTGCGATTAAGGGAATTGAAGAATTGATTAATTCGGGCAATGTCCAGGCAGGCGATAAGGGAGTGCACCTCGTTCTAAGTTACCTGGTCGAGGAGGGTGTCGAGCGCCAGGTTAAAAGGAAAAGACTACTTGTAAACTATTTCCCTGACGTAAGATGGGAAGCCTGCAGACTTCTTGGATTACTGGGTGGAGAAAATTCAAGGGAGACCCTGCTCGATATTCTGCGCAGAAACAACGAACCCGAAAGTGCTGTTTTAAAGGAGGTCGCGGATGCTCTTGGGGTAATAGGGTCAAACGAAAATGACGAAGTTGTAAATGCCCTTTCATGGGCTATAAATAATCAAAGTGTCTTACATCCCGATAATAGATTTGCTCTGGCAACTATCCATGCCTTCAGAAAAATAGCCCAGAAAAACAAAACGATAGGCCCGAAGGCAATCGTTGCACTCGGCAGAATTACACAAAGTAACTATGCAAATAGTGTCCGGAACGAAGCTCTGCGTGTAATGAGGGAATTAAAACAGTATAGATAGTCTTTTATCTTATTTTTTTATAATACTTTTACGCCAGACAGGAGGATCTTCAAAATCCTCGTACTCTATTCTTTTGAGGATTTTGAACCCTGCTGAATCCCGGCTTCTGGCTTCCATCTTTACTATGGCAAATATTCCCCTGCCGATATAACTCACTTTTTCATTGGGGTTGACCTCTTCTTCTTTGCCTATCGAATCAAGAATACAATCGAAATGAGCTGGTTTGCTGTCTTCCCTGAAAGCTATTGCGGTATTAATATTTTTTACATTATTTTTGCAGACAGGGCATCTGTACTCTTCCTTCCGATAATTACCCTGCCTATCATAATTTTTCACTTATCTTCCTCTTCCTGCTCAAATAGTTCATGTGTTAATGTCTGGGCAATTTGATTAATTGCATACTTCAAGTATAACTTATCATGAATTTTATTTCTAAGTTCCTTTATCCGCTTTTTATCAATTTCTTTTGCAATTTTTATCATAACCCGTCAGTTTCCATAAAAATATTTTTAAGGTGCTTAATTTTTTCATTGCCATTCTTAATAAAAATTACATCATAACTTACACTATGTTCCTCAAACTCAGGATTTTTAAGTAAAAAATACCTGGATGTCAGTATCATCTTACTCTTCTTTCTATTGTTGAAAACATATTCAATATTTGAATAGTCGTACTTCCTCCAGTTCTTAACCTCCACAAAAGACAAATTCCCGCCATTCTCTGCTATGATATCTATCTCACCAACACGAGCGTGGAAATTCATACCAACTATCCTGTAGCCGCTATTTTTCAGATATGCTGCGGCAATTAATTCTCCATTTCTTCCCGTTTCTCTTCTATTCACCCTTCCAACAACTTCTCAAGTTCAGCAGGATTTATTGCTTTTGTAATAAACAATTCTTTTTCTTTTGTTAAATCAACCTCTATATTCTCATTTACGCATTTTTTCATATTTTTATCAATGATTATTTTTATTTTTGGTCTTAACGGAGCATGACTGTGTATATTAACAACAAGCCCTATGCAGGCATTATTTAAGAGCACTATGCTTCCAATGGGATAAATACCCATGCACTTAATAAAAACCTTCAAGATATCGGAATCGAAGCGCCTTGAATTGTCATTGAGGATTTCCCTGGTTGCAGAATAACCTATCATGGATTTTCTGTACGGCCTATGATTCAACATCGCCTCATAGGCATCAGCTACAGAAATTATTCTTGCCTCAAGCAGAATAGCGTTACCTTTAAGTTTTCTCGGATACCCCTTTCCATCCCATCTTTCGTGATGCTGCAGAACAATCAATCCAATATCCTCTGAATATCCTATAGTCTTTGTAATGATTTTGAAGGAATACAAGGAGTGTGTTTGTATTAAAGACCTTTCTTTTTCTGTTAAATCGCCCTTCTTTTGAAGTATGCTCAATGGGATTTTCAGCATCCCTACGTCATGCAGCAAAGCACTTAAAGCAAGATCAACCAGCACCTGATCAGAAATCTTCATCTCAAAACCAATTAATAACGCCATAATCATACAGTTAATTGAACTTCTCGCAAAATCTATATTGCCTTCAGTATTCCATATTATATATTTTATAAATTCATTTTTATTATCCGGGAGAATTTTCAGAAAAAGATTTACTATTTCGTCAAAAAGGAGCTTTTCGACCCTGATATTTCCCCTCAATTTCTTGTATATACCCCGAAGTTTTTTTAATGACGCCTGGTATAATTCATACAGCCTTGCATCGAAGGTTATATTTATTAGCTTGTTGAGCCTTTTTTTATTTTCGTCTTCAAAATCTTCACATACAGCTCCATCAGTCTGTACTGTCTTAATATCCCACTTTATCAACCTGTCAATATCTCTTTTTTTGATAGCAACATTTTCAGGCACCAGTAAGTTCACACCATCTATATAGACTGGTTTTCCAAACTTCATACCCGGCTTTAATTCACTGATATTAATTGTTCTCATTTTTCTCCTGGATATTGTACACAAAAAGTAATATATCAGCCACTATTTCATATAAATCTTCCGGTATAACAGAACCAATACTCAGTTCGTAGAGGTTTTCCAGTAATTCCGGCATTTCTACAACAGCTATATCATTTTTTTTTGCGATTCGCAGTATCTTTTCCGCCAGTCTTCTCTCCCCCTTTGATATCACCAGGGGAGCAGGCAGATCATCGTTATATTTTAATGCAACAGTTTTTTTCATTATAATACATTTTTCGAGAAAATCACGCGGATACATTAATTTTTTTAAGATAGTTAACTTTATCCATCAAAAAATCATCCATACAGTCATTATACATAATATCGTCTATTGTTACACTTTTTTTTTGCAATTTTTTCTTTAAAGAAACAAATTCATCCATAGATCCAGATTTTTGATTGACAAAAATATTCATCCTCTTATTCATCTTTTTATAATCTTTGATAGAAAAAATCCATTTCCTTTTTTCAGACACGACTACTATATTTACCGAATCTATTTTGTTTGAGGGGAGACCAATTTTTAATTTTATTGATCCATATATTTTTATTTTTTCCTTCAAAAATTCAAAGGGTAAAACCACCCAGTTGTCCCTCTGAGTCTTCATGTGATTGAATAAAAAAAGCAGATCCTCTTTTTTTTCTATTTTTTCTACTTTATTCCTTATTTCAGAAATAATTTTCTTGGCTGACAATTTTTCCCTGCTACGTTTCTCGTTTTTCTGTTTTTTACCATTCACAAACTCTTCCGGCTGCCCATAGTAATCATA
>CAZEKV010000188.1:0-4026 GCA_964512945.1 uncultured Spirochaetales bacterium
TGTAATTCCTTTTTAACCTATTGTTCAAAAAAGGGGAACATCGCCGCCCCCGGGCATATGGAACCCGAGCAACTCTCTACTATTTACAACTTTCGTGAAATAAATAAAAGTACTGCAATTTTCGGGATCATTGGAAACCCCGTAATGCATTCGAAGTCCCCCTTGATCCATAATAGGGGATTCCGGGGGATATCTCTTGATGCTGTATATATTCCTTTTCAGGTGGATAATCTGAGAAGTTTTTTTGATCTGGCCGATAAACTGGATATAAGGGGTGTTTCTGTTACAATTCCCCATAAAGAAAAAGTAATGTCCTTTTTGAGTGGAAGATCAAAAGAAGTTGATCTGATTGGATCCTGTAATACAATAATAAGAGGCGGGGAGGGGTGGAAGGGTTTTAATACGGATTATACCGGATTTCTGGCACCCCTTTCCGGGAGCATAAGCAATAAAATGAGGGCTTCGGTAATCGGAGCCGGAGGGGCGGCCAAAGCTGTTGTCTATGCCCTGAGGGAGAGGGGGCTTGAGGTTCTGATACTGAATCGGACGATTGAAAGGGCAAAAAAGCTCGGGGATTCTTCTGGCTGCAGATGGGGCGGTCTGGACAGTGAGGGGATCGGAATGCTAAAGGAATATTCAGATATTATAATTCAGACGACGGGAGCCGGGATGTCTCCGTTGGAGGATCTTGATCCACTGTCTGGATATGATTTTTCCGGGAAAGAGCTGGTATACGATCTAATATATGCCCCTCCTGTTACGAAATTTCTAAAAAGGGCAGCCGATGCAGGTTGTGTTACAATAAGCGGAAAAGAAATGCTCCTCGAACAGGCTTACTCCCAGTTTTTACATTTTACCGGAAAGGATTATCCCTTTATGGGGCAAAAAGGGAATTCTTGAGTTTCTTTACAAAACCGATTTTGCCTACCTCTATTTTTACTGTTTTCTTTTCAGGGAGTGTTGTGCCGACCAACAGGAAGCGGTTTTCTTTCTTCTCAAGCCTGACAGGTTTTAAAAGTATCTTAAGGGAGGGGGCTGCTTCGGATGTTTTTTCAATCACTTCAAGAAGGTTTTTCCCTGATTCTATAGCCTGTTCTATGAGTCTTATTTTTCCCGAGAAATCGAAACCCTTCGCTTCTTTTTTTTCAGGTCTTATGATTTCTTTATTGATTTGTTCAGGAAAGAGGATTAGACGTTTTTTAATCCTTGCCGAATATTCTTCTTTCAGCTCTGCCGGTAATCCTGCAGAATTCAGACTGGAATACAGCTGTTGTGTAAACTCCCTTTTTTCCTTTTCCTTAAAGACGGCTTTTTTTGATAATGATGAGAGATCAAAAGATGGTTTTGTATCAGGTTCCGAAGAGGGAAAACTATATTCAACTGTTTTGCTTTTGAAATTCTGGATTTCAGGAATAAAATCGATTCCTGTATTCTGTAATTCCTTCTCCCACATTTCCTTTTCTCCGGGATCCAGAAGGTAGACTCCGGGAGCAATTTTTTTTTTAATCCATGGAGTCAGGAAATTTGTATTATCAATTACATGTGCCCGATCCTCATCGGTGTTCAGAATAATTCCCTCATAAAGGCTGATACTCTGATACTCCTTTCCCCATGTTTCAAATGAGAATTGTATGTTTTGGGGGAGCCTGCGGCGGTTCAGAGCCGTTAACCACTCCAGTATTTTTTCAGTTGAAAGCCCTGTGCTTATTGCTCGCAAAAAAGAATTCTTATTAATTGTATATGTCGGACATAGATCGAATTTAACAATGTCGGATACTAACGAAATTAACAATCCGTCTTCCAGAACCACTTCTGAATCAGGTATTATTTCAAAATTTGGTTGAATTACAATTCCGCCCTTGTCGCAATTTTCATTCTCAACGAGATTCCTGTTTTTTCGAAGGGTTTTATTTTTTCCGATTATCAGTAAATCGAGATCTACAAGGCTGCTTACAAACCTGTCAATATCTGTTGTGATTCTTTCATTTTCTGATAAAATTTGTATAATATATTCGATTGATGAAAGGGGAAAGCTACGGTTTGCGGGGAGTAGAGTCAATAGTTTTCTCATAATTCCCGGGTGGCGTGAAATTGAACAGGATTCCAGCGGGGACAGGTTCCTGTCTCTGATTGATGCTTCCCGGAGAATATAAAGCCTTTCTCTGTGGTTAATTTTTGAGATCTTTTCCCATTTTGGAATATCGGCTTTAAGAGAATTTTCTTCAAAATATATCAATCCGATATTTATCAATGCATTTAGCAGTATATCAAGTCGATTTCCTGAAACAGATTTTTCTTTTAGAACGGGGAAAATATTAAAAATTTCTGTTATAGATTTCTGTTTAACCTCCCTATTTGTTTTCAGTATGTTGGGCTGTTTTAGTAAAAATGATAAAAAAGCAGTCAATAGAGAATCATTGAGCCATGGAAGAGGGTCAATGACTTTTTCAATATTTACCGGTCTGGAGGGAAAGAGAAAGGAGGGGGAGATGATACCTTTTTTCAGGATTTGCTTGAGAAAAGGGGTAATGCTTATTTTTGTAGAATTGCTGTCCGTTTCTCTGAAAATAAGAAGTCTTTCTTCCATATTCAGTAGGATGTGGTACAATTCGAGATGATCAATCTCTTTTGAAAAGAAATTGGATAGAATTTCAATCGTTGGATTATTCAGGAGGTGGAGGGCTGTCAGAATTTTGGAATCAGTCTCATCGATAAAAGAAAGAATTCTATCTGTTGTCTCTTTTCTATTCAGAAATTTGATCAGTTTTTCAATTAACCTGTGTTTGTTAAATGGGGTTTTAATATTTCCAAGATAATTCCTCATAATATCAAAGAAGGAATCCTCCGGTAAGGAAAGCAACACCCTGTCCCATCGGTTGTTTTCTGTCATTAGGGGATGATATCTTAAAGGGATTCTTTCTGCAAGTTATAAGCCTTGAAATCAACATGGCCGGGGATTGTTCTTCGGGGAGTCCCGCAAGAAAATTCAATTTATAGAGGCAAGGATTCCGAAAATGGAAAATCAGGATTATCAGTGTAACCTTTTTGCAGTTATAATTGTTGTCTATATAGATGAGGTTGTTTACAGGATCAAATCTCTCGGGTTAGGACTGTAAATGTATTGACATTCATCTGGATTTGAGCAATAAGATAGATACTTTTTGGGAGATACTTATGAAGAATATATTTGTAATTTCTTTACTATTGATGATGCTTTTCGCCTGTAAATCGACAGGGGATGCCGATCCCGGGACTTTTACCCTTTTAAATGGTTCGGCTGAAAAGGGATTCGCCGGGCCTTCCGGCTGGGGAAGGAAAGAAGGCGATAATGTCTATTTCATATGGGCAAAAAATGAGTTTCATTCAGGTGAACGCTCGTTGAAAATACAACAGAAAAAGCCGAAGCGGGTTTTTTCTGCATGGACACAAACAGTTTCTAAAAACATTCCTCATGGGGAGAAATTGACTCTACGTGTGTTCATAAGGACAGAAGATGTGAAGGGTCCGGGTGTTGTAATAGCTATGAGGGGGGATATCACAAAACAGAAAAACGGTTCGGGAGAAATGTTTGTCACCTCTCACAGAAAGAAGATTATTAATGGATCGGCAGATTGGATGGAATATAGCATATCCTTTAAGGAACCCATTCGAAATGATATAAAGAGTATAACCGTTTCTCTCATTTTGTTGAAAAAAACAACAGGTTCCGTGTATTTTGATGATGTAGAGCTGATTACAGGGGATGGGGCTGAAAAAACTCTTATGCTTCCAAAGGTCAGAGAAGAGGATAAATAGGGTCAGAGCCTCTTTAAATGTATATTTTCTGTTTAACACAGCGGTTTCCCGGGCTGATTCAAACCCGGGAAACCGCTGTATCTTCGTTATTGTGGTGGAGTTTTGTTTTTGGGAGAAGAGAGTAAAAGACGATGAGCAAGCTCAATGTAGCGGTTGTTTTTGGCGGTAGATCGGCGGAGCATGAGGTTTCCGTTCAATCTGCAAAAAATGTTTTTGATTCCCTGGATAAGA
>CAZEKV010000189.1:0-4025 GCA_964512945.1 uncultured Spirochaetales bacterium
TTATGATAATGAAAAACATAACCCATACTCAAATTATTCAATATTCTATGTTGGATATTCATTACGAATTTATGTTTAAGATAATCCATCACATAATGCGATTGAAAATTAGATGCACCAGTATTTTTTGATAGATAGCTATACTTTAGGCTAAGTTTCTGAATCCAACTTATACCAATTTTTGATGTATCCAGGTTCTCCCTGACATTTTCTGAAACAATAATTTTACCCGATGAATTTCCGGTTGCCCATTGGTTTAAAAGAAAAACCCTGTTAACTGTTTCCCCAATTATATCGGGAAAAGAATACTCATGGTGTCCTATAGCCCCAAGAAAGATTTCTCCCCGGTCAAGGGTAATCAGCAGATTTTTTTCAGGCAATGCCCTGACAGAAGCAGCGGCAGCCATAAAAGCCCTCATCGAATCGCAATTTCCTGAAAAATAGGATAAAAAACCATCACCGGTATATTTTACGGGAATACCCCCCTGCTCCAGCACACTTTCCGTAAGAACATGGAAAACTCCGTTTATTCCCAGAGCAATATCTTTCGGCGACATCTCAGAGGCTGCCTGTGCAAATCCCCGGATACTGGTAGAAAAAACCACTGCAGAAAAGGTTCTTTCTCCCGAATCCTCACCAGAAAGCAGCCAGTCTGCAGTAATCCCCAGAAGAGCGGCAAGATCTTTTAAAAGCCCTATATCGGGGGCATTCTCGCCGCGCTCCCATTTTGAAACAGCCTGAGCTGTTATCTGAAGGGAATTTGCAAGCTGAGATTGAGTAAGCCTTTGCTTTTCTCTTCGTTTTTTTATCCTGTTTCCAAGGGCTATAATATCCATTCTAACAGGATAATAGTATCCATATTTATTAAAAAAATCAACAATCATAAAGTAAGCCCCAGGATTCCTGAAAACCTGGCGTAAAAAAAGGAGGGGGACAGCCTTCTGGACTTTCGGCAGCACTAAAAAAAGGCAAGCTAATACCGGGATATGAAATACTTGTAGTTGGCTTTTAGCAGAATAATGGATATACTTTCACACTCAACAGACTGCAAAAACTTCAGGCGGTCATAAACTATCAAGAGGTAATTACCGGTGAAAATCCTACTTATATTCGCAGCGGCAGAGAATGATCCCCTTATTAAAAATGATCCCTTCATGCCCCTATCTCTTCCGCTTCTTGCCGGAGCGGCTCCCGGGCATGATTATGTCTTTGTTGACATGCTTTCAGGCGAAACACCTGATTTTAACCAGAAGTACGATCTTGTTGGAATAAGCTATAAATTAACCTCAATGAAGGCTGCTTATTCAATTTCAAAACGCTTCCGCGACAGGGGAATACCCGTGGTTTTCGGGGGGCCGCAGGCATCAACCCTCCCCTTTGAGGCAATAGCCCACTCGGACACAGTAGTAGTTGGAGAAGGAGAACTTTTGTGGCCGATTTTGCTGAAAGATTATCAGAATAAGAAACCAAAACATTTTTACGTATGTTCACCCAATAAATTTCCTACAAAAAATTATTCTGTTTATCAAATAAACAAATATCCGGATCTAAAGGATATCCCCCTACCCATCCGGTCTTATTACAAAAAAAAATACGCCTTCGATACTGTCTTTGCCGCAAGGGGCTGCAATATTGGGTGTGATTTCTGCTCGGTGTCGTTCCTCTACGGCAGACAATACCGCCTTCGGCGAATTGAGGATGTCGTAAAAGAGATAGATTCTTTCAGAAATTTTTATTACCTCCTCGATGATACGGTCTTTGGAAGACCCTCCACTTATAAATACTATATGGATCTCTACGATCGGATAAGTAACCTTAAAAAAAGAAGAATCTGGACCGGACAGGCCAATATAGATGCTGCATCATCTCCTGAGGGAAGAAAAGTAATAGCAAAGGCTGCCGAGGCGGGACTCTCCTATGCAGCAATAGGTATTGAATCCATAAACCCAGAAGTACTTAAAAAAAATAAAATATCAAAAAAAATATCTCTAAAATCTGCAGATGAGACGATTCTTCAGATGAAAGAGAATATAAAATTTATTCAGCAGCAAGGAATACTAATTTCGGGATGGTTCGCCGTAGGATTCGAAGAAGATTCAATAGAAACATATTTTCGAAATCTGGAATTCTGCCTTGAAACCAATATTATACCTATTCTCTGCCCCCTGGAGGCAATTCCAGGAACCCCCCTGTTCAAAAGGCTGACAGAAGAAGGAAAAGTTACATCCAGTAAGTCAATTAACATTATCCATCCGACTATTAAGGATAAGGATGTTTTCGAGACATTGATAAAAACTACAAAAATCGGCTTTTCAACAAAAGAAATACTTAAAAGAAGTTTATACGGAATAAGATACTCTTCCAGGCATTCCAGAAACTTCAATGCAGGAATCTCAGATACAATAACAAAGTTCATATTTGCCCTGATTACCCAATACAAGATTCGAAAAGGAATTTTTGGTCTTGCCAACATGCATTAGAAAGCCCCCAAAGCCTCTTGTTTGGGGTTCTCCCTGAAGTTCCTCCAAAAAGGAGACACAAGACCGCCCCCGGTTGTTTTCCCGCAGCATTGGGCGCGTAAATTCTCATTTTTGTAAATAGAAACACGGCGTCCAAAAACCAGGAAAGGGTATTTGGCTGCAGTTAGCAGATCCGTGACAAAGACTCAGAAAAGTTTCCTTTCCGTTCTTTTTAAATATCCTCTCCTATTTTCTTATTACACATCTTATATTCTTTTCCCCGGCCATTTTTTTTAGCTTTTCAAGAAAATCGATATCATAGGGCTTAATTCTCGAAAACTCAGGATCAAGGGTGATTTTTGGATTAAAATTAGTAATGGATAAAAGTTCCGAATTTTCCACCATATCAAGAATATCTGAAAAATCTTTTTCGGTCACTATTTCTGGAACTATGGTTGTTCGAAACATATGTGGTATACCGGACGACTTTATCCAGTTAACAGATTCGATAATCTTCTTCTTTTCACCAAAACCCAGGAGGGGGTATTTGCCGGAGGAAGTTTTTAGATCCATTGCAATAAAATCAACCTCCAGCTGCCTCAGAATCTCCGGCCTGGTTCCATTTGTATCTATTTTCACCTTCAAACCGCTGCTATGTATTAAATCTATTATTTCAGAAAGATTTTCATGTATTGTCGGTTCCCCTCCCGAAATACAAACACCGCCCAGGACATTTCTGCGTTTATTTAAAAAATTCTTAAACTCCCCGGCATCGATCATACCGTTTGTTTTCTTTCCCGTTATTAATTCAGGGTTATGGCAATACGGACACCTCAAATTGCACCCCGGCAAAAAAACAGTCGCTGCAACAATACCGGGATAATCAATTAATGTAGTTTTCTGCAAGCCTAAAAAAAACAATTTTACAATGCAACAGGAATCTTTGTTTCGGTTAAGGCCTCCTTTATGCTCCTTACACTATTTGCCCGAAAAATTTCCTTACCATCGGGATTAAAGAAGATTACGGTTGGAGCAGCTGAAACATTATGCACGGAGGCTTCCTTCATACCATCGGTTTCATCAACATTCACTACACGCCCTTTCAGGGCAAGATCTGAAATATAATTTTTTACAGGAGGACAGTTCGGGCAGGTTTTTCGGTAGAAATAGCTGTACGAAAGGGGCTTTGAAGTCATCAGGTTTGCCTTATCAAAAGCAAGCGTTTTTTCCGTTTTCCCTTTGACGGATTCCGGGAGATTATTTCCGACAACAGCCTTCTTCTCAGATAGATTAAATTCTTTGCGCATATTGTATTCTTCTTTTTTACCCCTGTTCCAGTTTTTAACAGATCTATAGTAGCCCACAATGCGCGCATAAATTTCTGTTTGTGTACCTCGGACATTTTTCAGTTCTTTCCTCAGGGTGTCAATTTCTTTGTTAATCTCACTAATCCTGTTCATCTCGTCTCTCCTTTTTAAAGATCGTTATTTTTTCTTACTATGAAAATCTTAATTACTTTCTATTCTCGAAGTCGGCTGCTCCTTTTTTAGATCAATTTCCAGCTTA
>CAZEKV010000190.1:0-3990 GCA_964512945.1 uncultured Spirochaetales bacterium
ATCGTTTAACTTATCATTTACGGCTGTCCTGGTAATCTTTACAATCTCCAGATGGTGTTCCTTTGTTTGTGTTGATTTCATTCCCGCTCCAATACGCCTGCCCCTTGCCTGTTCGATAGGTGCCCAGATGGCCGCAGTCCCTATCTCAATAGTGTATTTTAAGATATTTCATCCAGTAAGTATTTTTGCCTCTATAATAATATCTCCCTTCATCGTGCTTTTTATTCTACTGGGAATTATTTCACTTTTTCTGGAAATAGTATCTTTAAGTTTATTATCCGGCATAATAAACGCCATATTGCATCACCTTTATCTATTCATTATCCGGATGATTCGTCTATTTACCAATTTTCCGTCAGCGGAATTTCAAAACAACATAGAAATAATTTTATTTATTATCATTGATGTTACACTGGTTTTTATTCTATATTTATTCTTTAAAAAGAAGGAAAGTGGGAGCCTGTTAGGAGGACAAAAATGGAGATAGAAAAATTATGAATTTTGATTCCCCTGGTGAAATAATAAAACTCCTCCGCTCAAAAAAATTATCTCTTAAAAAGCGTTTCGGACAGAACTTTTTGATTGAAAAAACGCTCAGAGAGAAAATTGTAGGGATCCTGAATCCAGGTAAAGATGAGCATATTTGGGAAATCGGTCCCGGAATCGGTTCCATGACCGATATGATATCAGCGGAAAAAATTACGGTTTTTGAAATTGATAGGGGTTTTATTGAACATCTAACTGAAACATACAAAAATAATCCCAACATTTTAATTGTTCCGGGGGATGTCGTAAAAACATGGAAGAAGATGTGGGAAGAGGATATGCCTGATAAAATATTTGGGAATCTTCCCTATAACACAGCATCTTCAATTATTGCATCGTTTATCAAAAATAACTCAATAGCCGACAGAATGGTTTTTACAGTACAGAAGGAGCTCGGACAGAGGATGACTGCACTTCCCGGGAAAAAAGAGTATTCTTCATTTTCCGTGCTGTGTCAGTCTGCATTTGAGGTTGTTTGTCATGGTGAAATAAATCCAGGAGCATTTTTTCCGATCCCAAAGGTTGATTCGGTTATCGTAGAATTAAAGCCTCACAGGAGATACGGGGATTCGGGATCAACCCCGGTGTTTTTTGATCTGATTCATGATCTTTTTTTATCTCGAAGAAAAACAATCAGGAATAATATTCTTTCCGGGAAATTAAGCAGGAGATATGCCAGGGAAATTCTTTTGAATTCTGCTGAGAAGGCAAATATATCATTGTCCAGGAGAGGAGAAACTCTTTCAGTATCCGAATTTATTTATTTTGCAGAGGTAATTGCTTCTTTTTAAAGCAGAATTTTTTTAATTAATTTGTCCTTTATTGATTTACCGTGGGTTTTATCTGTTCTTCCGGTACCTTTTTTATGTGGAATTTATACATTTCCTGAATCCCGATTTGAATTAAAAAAATTGACATTCCATAGTAATGTGAAGTAAAGTAAATTATGTACAAGGAGGAATGTTAAAAATGAAAATATTAGGCTGTATTTCAATCATGGTTGTCCTACTTTCTCTTTTGGGCTGCGGAACTACTGGCGGTGGAGATTTGGATAATGATAAACCGCAGATTATTAAAGAAACACTCTTGTTTCCTGATAAAACCGTAGAAGAATATACTTTTTATACCTATAACAAGGCACATAATACTCTTCTGGGGAAGGAGAGATTTGATGCTGACAATAAATTAATTGAGTCAACTACTTATAAGTATAGTGGAATAAAATTGACAAAAAAGACAAGTTACGATAGCGAAAAAAATGTGGCAGGATATCATGTTTATACATGCAGTCCCGCCGGATTGATTTTGACAGATATTACCTACAACTATAAAAATGAAATTCAGTCCAGATCTATCTATCAATACAATTCAAAGGGCTCAAAAATTAAGTGGGAAGTTTTTAATGGAGCCGAGGGGTTTCTGGGCTATACGGATTATATTTATGATAGAAAGGGTAATAATATAAAAATTGAAAATTATAACCTGAGAAAGATCCTTGCGGAGTATTTCACAATGGAGTACAATGAAAAAAATCTTCTAATTAAGACAAGTTCTTATGCAAATAATAAATTGTATGAGTCAATCGCATACAGCTATGATGCTGGCGGGAAGCTTAAGGATGAGGTTTTTTTAAATGCTGCAAATATGATTGTCAGGAAAGATTCATATTCCTATTCCGGCAACAAGATGACTATAACGCATTATGATTCCAGAGGCACCAGGGTGACAGGCATAACGATAAGAGAGTATAATAAGAAGCTGTAGCCAGCGGCTTTGTCTTATAAATTCTATTAGCTTAGGAGAAAAAAATGAGAAGAATTAGCTTATACATCCTTAAAATTATGTTTCTTGTTGGAGTAGTGTTTTCTGTCTCTGCCAATGAAATTACTGCTGTCTGGTCTCGTCTTTATAAGAGCGCACGTATTATGGAAGCAAAATATTCTATAATGCAGAGTATTGTGGAGCAGCATGATAAAAACATGGTTCCGGTTCTAACAGATGCTCTGGATGAGTTAATAGTCGATATACAAAATATGAATACCTCTACCGAATGGGATATCCACAACAAGCTTGCCGGGATAATCCTCCGCGAACTGGGAAGTCAGAGAGCCGGCGGGGCTGCTTATCTGGTTATGAGGTCCGTTGAAGTGGAGAGAAATCCGTATATAATTGCCACGGCAATTATGTCTCTTGGGAAAATAGGAGATAAAAAATATACCTCTTCTCTTGCAGAAATTTTACGAAAAATAAATCTCCATAAGACTAAAACAACGGGAGATGAAATTATTGCTTACGGGTGTGTTAATGCTCTGGAAAGGTTGAAGGATCCTGCAGGATTCCGTATGGTTTTTCTTGCGAGCTTATCAGGATATTCCCCTCAGAGGAAAGTTAGGAAGACAGCAAGAAAGGCATTGGTCTCGATGATTGAAGATCCTACGGAGGTTTTGCTGGATATATTAAAGCATGACTCCAGTTTCCCTGAAAAGTTCGCGGCTATTGAGGTTGAAAATGCTTCCAGGGCTTCCAGGGAAAACAAGATCAGTCTTTTTATTGAGAGTTTGCGTTTGGGGCTTCTATACAGAAAGACGGATGTAGTCGAAAAGGCTAAGGTTAATAAGGTTATTATTAAATCTGTGCAGCTGCTCAAGAAATATCGAGCCGGCCAGAGGGAGATTGTTCCGATGCTGAAACAGATTATCAAGGAAAATTACGATCCGAATACAACATTGTCGGCTATAGAAACCCTTGGAACCAATAGAACAGACGAGGCTGCCGCTCTGCTTATGGATTTATATCTTCTTCAGATGAAAAAACTTGAAGATGGGGGAATCATCAACCGCTCCAAATTTATGACAACCATCATAGCAATGGGAAATTCGGGGAATAAGATAATGATTATTCCGCTAAAAAGTATAATAAGTTCCAGGCTCGCAGCAAGCGGGGCAAAGCAGGCTGCGAGGGAGGCTCTGAAAAAGATAAATCAATAGGTTTTCTTTTGCTATAGTTTTTTTCGTAATGCTTTTATGGATTTTATCAGCAGTTTCTTTTTTCCCCTGTCCATGGGGCAGAGGGGGAGTCTGTAGATTTCCTTTATCTTCTTATCCCATGCCATGGCATATTTTACCGGGACGGGGTTTGTCTCAATGAAAAGCGTTTTAAATACCGGAAGCAGTTCGTAGTGTATTTTTCTGGCTTCCTCAATATTCCCTGCCAGGGCTGTTCGAACAAGTTTCTCGACTTCCCCGGGGAATAAATTGCTTGCTACAGAGATTATTCCCGATCCGCCGAGGAGTATCATAGCGAGGGTGAGATCGTCGGCTCCTGATAAAACATCAAGGGATTCGGGTTTTTTACTTATTAGATCCATCGCTGTTTTTATGTTGTCTGTTGCTTCTTTGACAGCAATGATGTTGGGATGTTCCGCCAGTTTGAGAATAGTTTCAG
>CAZEKV010000191.1:0-3981 GCA_964512945.1 uncultured Spirochaetales bacterium
GAGAAAGAGGCTCTCGGAATGGTTTCGTCTTCCCTCCCTATCCGATGGGTTTTTCATCCGGGGAAAAACCGGAACAGGCTCTCCGGAAAAATGGAAGTAATAAGGTTTTTTATGGAAAACGGACTTGTAGTTTCCATGGATGACAGTCTGTCAAGAAAATCTGTTTGGCTTAGAGACTGACCAACCCCTGGTACTTCCACCGTACCGGCGGCAAAAGCGGAAAATCTTTTCTTATGAGAGGAATCCCAGGGTCTTTTTTCCCCGCTTATTCTATTATTCTGACATTGACGGCTTCAAGCCTGTCTTTTTGCCCATTCTGGGTTTCGAATTCTACTTTTTGCCCATTTTGAAGCGTTTTAAAGCCCTCCATGGATATTCTGGAAAAATGGACAAAAACATCACCCTCCCCTTTCTCGGGGGTAATAAAACCGTATCCTATTTTTCCATTAAACCATTTCACAGTTCCCTGGCTCAAAAGAATCTCCTTGAATTAACCGAATTAGCCAGAATCCCTGTTAACCCGGTTTCTGATATAATATAACCGTAAAAGTACTGCTATTCTTTATATAATAAAGTTGAATTTTTGGTCAATAATTATATATTTTTTTTTAATCAGGGCTTGTTATGTATCTATATATTATTATATTTTTACTTGAAATATGAGACACCCCAAATTGCTGAAGCTTGAAAGGCATTTAAAAACGATGTTTGACTCGATAGATGATGAACTCGAGAAAGTGTTCGGAGAACTGTATCCTCTGCATCCGGCTCGGGCAGAGAGAGGGGAAACGTCGAATAAAGAGCATGATGGGCTGTTTAACATAGGTGCTGATTTTTCTGCAGGCTATGGTTCTGCTCTGGGGAGGGGATATATTGTCGATATATCGATGGTGACTCTCTCTGATATAAACCCCGATAAAAAAGCGGAAATAGAGGGCTTTGTGATGAGGCTCCTGAAGAAAAAACTCCCTGAATATTTTCCGAAAAGATCCCTTGAAGTAAAAAGAGACGGGGCTTTGATCAAGATTATTGGAGATTTTTCTCTCGGAAGCCTTTGATCCTGTTTTTTGATTCCAGGGTAATTTTCAAGATAGAATTGTCTTTTTAAAGAGAATCGCTGCCTTTCCCAGAATTCCATCGATGTCTTTCGATTCTTCACTGGAAAAACGACTCAAAACATAGGAAGAAATGTTGTCATGCTCAGGGCGTGATATCCCCAGTCTTAATCTCTTAAAACTTTTTGTTCCGGTTGATCTGGCTATTGATCCAAGACCATTATGCCCCCCCATTCCGCCTCCTTCTTTAAAGGCAATTTTACCAAAAGACAGCTCGAGATCATCATGGGCAACAAGAATTTCTTCCGGTAAAAATCTGAAATACGACATTGCGGACAACACACTTTCACCGCTTCTGTTCATGTATGTAAGGGGTTTAAGTAAAAATACTTTTCTGTTGTTTAGCGTATCAGCGGCGAGGAAAGCCCGGAATTTTTTTTGCCATGTGATATCGCCGGATTCCGATATTTTATCGCATAACATCCAGGCAAAATTATGTCTTGTTTTTAGATATGTTTTACCGAAATTCCCGAGGAATACCGCCATCTTTATCATGCTGTGATGTATTCTGGAAAAAATAAGAATATTAATCAATCATAAATCCCTGTATTAATAAGAGAGAAAAGTCTTTTTGAGGGCTGATAGAAAAAAAATCAATATATGAGGAGTTGATTTAGTAACCAATCGATTTCATGGATGTTTTATTATGTAACGGGGCGATTCGGTTTTTCGGGTGTCCTCTTTTGAAGAAGAGGTGTTTTTATTGTTAATAGTTGGATAATTTTTCGATTTATGGGTGTTTATCTGCAATCAGTTTGATATAATATTATAGCGTTTCTGGTATCCAGGAGTTTTGCATATTTTTACGGGGTTTTGGAGGAGATTATGAAAAAAGCCATATTTGCGGCTTCGTTGTTTGTTGTTTCAGTATTACTTTTTTTTGGTGAGGAAATTGTTGTCGGCGGCGGAAGAGTCGCAAAAGTGAATTCAACAATTATTACTATGGCCGAAATAAAAGATGCCAAAAAACGGGCGGAATTATCGGGTATGGAGTATTCGAAGAAGCAGCTTCTTTCAGAAATAATAAAGCTGAAACTCCTTGTTGCAAGGGCAAAAAAGGAGGGGGTGAAATTAAATACTGCTAAATTCAAGCGGGAACTGGAAATGACACACCGCCAATTTGAACAGATGAGAATCCAGGTAAATCCATCGTATAAATTTACCGAAGAGGATTTCAAACAGTATGTAGAAAATGTAATTGGAATAAAATTTGAGAATTTTCTTGAGAATATGAAAGAGCAGGCACTTGCAAGGCAATACATCTTAAAAATCGTGGAACCGGAACTGCTGGATTTGAAAGCAGAGAGTCTCTCCGACAGGGAGCTGGAGGATTTTTATAATGCAAATATTTCGAATTTTGTAAGGGCAAAGTCTGTTGAGCTAAAGCAGATATTTTTAAAAACGATGGGGCTGGACGGTGTTGCCTATTCGGACAAAGAAAAAGAGATTGTAAGAGCTAAGTGCGAAAAGGTTCTGGCACGTCTTAAAAAGGGCGAAAAATTTGGGAATGTCTGTCTGGAAGTCCCAGAAGATCCCCAATCCAGGGATGCCCTGAATCCGGAAACGAAAAAAACCGATAGGGGTTATTTTGGAAAATTCCCCCTGGTGGGTCCCTATGCGGATGCGTTTAAGAGCCAATTTGGAGCAACTACCCTAACTTTCCTTTTTGATCAAAAAGTTGGATCATTTTCTGATATTATCGAATCGAAGTACGGTTATCATATTTTCTATGTAATAGGTAAGACTGAAGCCAGGCTGGTTCCATTTTCTGAAGTAAAGCCGTCGTTATCAACATACTTGAAAAGAAAAAAAGAACAGGAACTGTTTATGGAAAAATACAACGGAATGATTAAAAAGTTGCTGGATTCGGCAACCGTAAAATACTACAACAAAGACTACAAGCCGGAATAGGTTTTATGGATATTCGGAAAATTAATTTTAGCGGAATTTTCGTGTAAATTTCTTGATTATTTCTTTTTTTTTCGAGCTGTACTGAAGTAGTCCCCATGACCAGAAGACCACCCCTCTGGAGGGAGCTTTCAGGGCTGTTGAAAGATTTTTCTTAAACTCAGATTCCTTATCGCTTTTGTTTCTATTCAGGTCGGCAACCTGGATAGAGGGCAGAACCGAGTTTGGAGCACTTTCATTTAAATCCTCCACTACTTTTTGTATCCATGAAGAGTCCCTTTTGAGCATGATGGAGTAGCACATGGGTGAAATATAATTTACATATCCAGATAATTCCTGAAAATCCTGTCCTGAAATCGTTTTTATGGCTCCATTGTAATCATTCTTGCGCCAGGGGAGGGCATGCAGATTTATGGCGATATCTGGCTTTTTGCTTCTGGCAGTCATTGAAATATCCCTCACCATGGTGCTGATTACCTTACATTTCCAGTTGACCCATTCCGTTTGACAGTTCTTTTTTATCCAGCCTGAAGCAGCAGCCGGATTTGAGTGAGGTTCCGGTATATTGATACCGTAGGCTTTTTCAAATTCCTTCAGACAGGAGGGGCAATAGCATGAATCAACGAAGGCATCAGGGTTTTCTGCTGGCAGAACCTTTTCCCAGAAAATAAAATAACGAATGAAATCAAGGCTCAGCCCATCGGGATTATATTTTGCTATTAATTCTGTTGTTTTTTCGAGGATCTTCTGTCTATATTCCTTTCTTGTCGGGCAGACAAATTTTACCCAGTTGTCCCTGGCTTTTCCCCCCTCATTTGTTATTGCATAAAGGCCGGGATCCTTTCTCAGGGCATCCGGGTTGTAAAATACCGGGAAAATTATATATGTTGATATCCCCGTACGTCCGGCGTTTTTGAGAAAAGCGGCATCTTCGAACAAAGATTGTTCCGCAAAAACA
>CAZEKV010000192.1:0-3889 GCA_964512945.1 uncultured Spirochaetales bacterium
CCGCAAAATAAAAAAGCTCATAAAAATAAACCCCGTAAAGAACCTCCGCGGCGGCTTCACGGCAAAAAGCGTTTATTTTTATGAGGGTATATAATAGTTTTTTTAAGCGCCTGCTTTCTGGATTCATTTTGAAATGATTATACCATTTATGGTTTGTTTGTTCAATTGATTTTTTTGTCCCCCGCCCCCGCAGGCGGGGCGGGGGAAGATAGCAGGTGGAGACCATCACTGTTCATTTTAATATTAATAGGTTTTAGATAGTTCAACTGCCTGTTTGAAAAATTTAATTGTTTTTTCATAATCAAGTTTATCACCTATGAAAAATGTTGAATCTCTCATAAGAACATAACCTCTTTTCCTTATTTTTTCAGTGGGCATTATTGTATAGCCATCTTCTTTTGTCCATTTGAGACTAATCAATTTTTTGCCCTTACATGCATTCGAATAACTCTTCACATTAAGATGTTTTTCTAATGGTGTTCTCCTTTCATAGTCTGCACGCATAGAATAGCATCGATTAAACGCATCGACAATTTCCTTATACAGCTCTTCATCAGAACATGTAATATCGATTTCCGATACACTATCAATATCAGAGACCCCTCCATATTTTTTATCTTTTCCTGTTGGAATGAAAATATATTTTTTATCAACATAAACAACTACCTCTTTATAGATAATTCTCATAAAGCTCCTCCTATTGAACCTGTCTAAAAATAATTTCTACTCCTTGTTTTGCGGCTTCAACTGTTGCCTCTTTCATCTGTTGAACTTGTTCGGGTGTTGCACCTCGCGGAATGGCAATCTCGAGAATTCTTCGAGTTGAAGTGTCTACATTCACTTTAATTCGGTTCCAGGTGACATCTTCAAAATTTGATAACTTTGCAGCATAATTCATGATAAGATTATATAAGTTTCTTCCAGTTTGATAAGTCTTACAAAACAAATTAGTTGATTTTATGCTTGTTATGCTCTTAGCAATACCATTTGCCCTACGAACAAATTTATCAATTACTGGAAAATTATTATTCATACCTCCTAATATTCGCTCCAGGATTCTCCCTCTTACAAATTTATCAACTGCCCAGATACTTCCGCCGCCGGTAACAGTAGCCACCGAGATATTGGTCACAACAAGACCCGCTGAAGCCAGAGCGCTTCCCGTTGCTATAAAGGCCGTCCCCGCCCCCAGGGTCGCCCCTGCTACCAATCCTATCCCTGCACCAACAGCAACCTGCTTCCAATCAACCTTTCCAGTTTCAGCGTATGATTTTACACCGCCAACCACAGCTCCGGCCCGAGGGGGCCACACCCGATCCACCGGCCTGTCCTGGTATCAAGATACCTCGCTCCGAAGTAGTAGAGGCCGGTTTCAAACTGGACGCGCCGGTTTTCCTTCAGCCCGGGGGATGGAACTCCTTTTGAATTTTATCCCGGCTTGAGGAAGGCTGGTTAAGTGAAATGAGGGAGAATGCACCTTATTCGCGTCAGAGAAATGGTCTTGCCAAACCAGACCATTATATAATATGCTGAAAATCAATTCTGCAGGTGGTCGAAAGGCGGGGCGAGGTCACACCGGCTGCATCTAAAACAGTCGTAGATACACCAAATTAGAGGAGTACATATGCACAACACACAGAATAACGAGAAGATCAGCCTTGCCGTCCGATTGATTTTCTGGCTGCCGTTTAAAAAACGGTTCAGCCGCGAAGAGTACGAAGAGCTGTTCTTCCTGTTCCGCCAGGAGACAAGGACACTAATGCGGCGCCCCCAATATGTTATAGGGTTGATCGTATCGGGAGGCCTGTCGTTCTATTTCTTAATCACAGGCTCGTTGCAAACGCCCAGGGGCTGGCTGTCCATCGGGCTGGGAGCACTAATAGCATTCGGCTATATGTGCGGCGTGAACTCGACCAAAGAATATCTATGCGAAAGACTGCTCTTACTTAAAAGAAAGCCCCCCGGGGAAACGAAAAAGATTTAACCCTCGTTGCAGCCGACTGGTTTTGACAACCCATAGACGGCAAGTTCAGGCTGTAGAAAGAGCACAAAATATGAGCCGGAGCCCGAAAAACCTGGATTATAAGAATATAAATGAAGAAAATGCATAGACGTTTTTATTAATAAACACGCTTGATAAATTCAGGATACTGTAAAAAAAAGCTTGCTTTTTGGAATCAAAGATCGTATTATTATAATATTATTAAATTGCGATATTATGGATGGAGATCTATTTTGGACTATGAACGAAACAGCAATTTGCTAAAAGCAATGGCCCACCCGGTTAGACTAAAAATGATTAAAATGCTGATGGATGATGAATGCTGTGTTACTGATGTAACAAATGCTTTGAAGGTATCCCAATCTACATCTTCTCAACATTTAGGAATCTTAAAAAATACGGGGATTGTTTATCCAAAAAAATACGGTACTAAAACTTGCTATATGGTAACTAATAAGATTGCACGAAAAATTATTAATATTTTAGAGAAGGAGAAATAATGAAAACCCTGATAATTTTCAACCACCAACCCTATGATGGCACCGATCTTACATGGAATGGACTCCGTCTGGCAGACAAATTGCTTGATGCCGGAGAAACTGTAAAAATATTCCTTATGAATGATTCTGTGGATATGGCGAGGGATGCCTGCGCTCCCCCCGAGGGGTATGATCAGGACTTATCTCAAATCTTAAAGGGTTTAATAAAAAGAGGTGTCGAAGTCAAGGTGTGCGGTACCTGCATGGCAAGATGCGGAATACATAAAAATCAACCGTATTTCGAGGGTGCTAATAAAGCTACAATGCCCGAACTGGCAAAATGGATTATCGAATGCGAAAAAGTACTTACTTTTTAATTTGGATACCCATCGGATATAATGGGATTAAATCCCTATAGTTGCTGTTATAATAGCCTTTATTGTATGCATCCTATTTTCGGCTTCATCAAAAACAACTGAATGTCTGCTTCTAAAAACTTCATCCGTTACTTCCATTTCTTTAATTCCGAATCTTTTGAATATCTCTCTTCCAACAATTGTATTCTGATCATGGAATGAGGGGAGACAGTGCATAAAGATCACATCATTGTTACCTGTATTTTTCACTGTTTCCATGCTGATCCTGTATGGCGTAAGAAGCTTGATTCGCTCCTCATATTGATCTTCTTCCCCCATGGAAACCCATACATCCGTGTAGAGGACATCTGCACCTTTAACATCGTTCAGATTATCGCTTATTTTAATCACGGCTCCGGTTTCTCCGGCAAGGGTCTTCATTTCAGTTACCAGTTTTTCCGATGGAAAAAGCTGTTTCGGGGCTATGGCGGTAAAATCCATCCCGGTCTTTGCCGCTCCTATTAAAAGCGAGTTGCCCATATTATTTCTGGCATCGCCCAGGTACACAAGCTTTATTTCGGAAAAAGGCTTATTAAGATGTTCCTTTATTGTCATAAAATCGGCAAGGATTTGTGTGGGATGATACATATCTGTTAATCCATTCCACACAGGAACACCGGCATATTTTGCGAGGGTTTCGACTGTTTCCTGTTTGAATCCGCGGAATTCAATTCCATCGTAGAACCTACCCAGCACTCTTGCCGTATCCTCAGTGGATTCCTTTTTTCCCATCTGGCTGTTTGTCAAAAATGTGATATTACCGCCTTCATCGTAAACAGCCGTTTCAAATGCACATCTGGTTCTTGTTGATGCTTTTTCAAATATCAAAACGATATTTTTACGATCAAGAAGTTTTCCCCTGATCCCCGCCCTCTTTTTCCTTTTTAGATCAATGGAAAGATCGAGGAGATACGCGATTTCTTCACTTGAAAAATCTTTCAAGGTTATAAAATTCCGACCCCTTAAATTTACAGGCATTTTCTTCCCCCTTT
>CAZEKV010000193.1:0-3822 GCA_964512945.1 uncultured Spirochaetales bacterium
CAGTTTACTAACGTCCACTTCCATCATTGCAGAAAAGTAGCCCAGGATGCGGGAAATTTCCTTTTCAAGCTTTTTCGCCTCATCCCCGGAGAGTTCAAGCCTGGCTAATTCGGCGGTTTTATAGAGTTCACTCATTTCCATACTAATGGAATTTGGCATAACATAGAGCCTGGTGTCAAGAGAACCCCCGATTTCTGCTGGAAGTTTACAGCGGGATAAGAAACTGCAAAAATATTCCGATCCGATTAAGTTAACCGGACCGGAGACGGAATCTTAATCAAAAATGAAAAGCCATTCCAAAAGCCACGGGTGTTACTTTTTTCCCGTTCAATTTTTCTTCGTTGATTAATACCTGCGGACAGTAGAGGGTAATCTGGGCAAAACTGAATAAATCTACATAAAATCCAAAACCGGTTGAAAAAAGGAATCCACCGTCCGAGCCTTTTATAAGATTGTAATATCCCGCATCAAAAAATAAAACAAAACCTGGAATAATATCTTTATGACCAATGGCAGGAAGATTCATCCGCAAATCGAGGGAGTTTAATATCTTCAGCCTGGAATCATAGCGTCCTGCTTCGCTTCCCCGTATGCTCCCTCCCAGGCCGGGTCTGGCACCCAATCCTCCGAGGGTTTGTCTTACCGATACAGGGATTTTATCTCCATAGAGATAGTCAATATCCAGAAGATCGGCAATATACATGCTGAATCTGTTTCTGCCTTTCTTGCTTAATTTTGCTTCTACAAGCGGGATACAGGACTTAAACTGGAAATTCGCACGGATGTAATCGGCCTTATTATTCATAAAAAAAGGCCCCCATTCAAAAGAAACCTCACTATAAATACCCTTTTTAAGTTTGCTTGCATCGTCTGTTTCTATCGTATTAATCAGAAAACCGGTTACAAAAGAAGTCAGGACAATCCCTTTCCTGTCGGGGAGGTTGTAGTTCTGATTAAAGATAAGTTCATTCTGATCTTCCTTTTCAAAATTGATATCACACATCCCCTTGTAATAGACAAAATACTCCATCAGGTTCTGTTTAAGCTTTTTATTCCACACAAGCCCCTGATGGAACCCGGTTAGCCAGAATATATTCAGATTATAATAAGCAGTATCTTTGGTTATATCGATCCCTGATGTGTTGTCGGATGTCAGGAGATTTCCATCGAAATCCCGGTAAAAATTATGGAACCCCCACCCAATTCCCGCACCAAGGACAACTCCGTTAAAGAGATCCCTGTTCTCGATATCATTTTTATAACCGGCAATAATACTCGCCCCCACAAGGCTGTAGGGATAAATTGTAAAGCCCCACGCCTTATCTTCTTCCTCTTCGATAGTTACCCCCTCGGGCAGTCCTGTTTCGGGGTTTTGACCGGAGACCCCTTCTCCTTCAGCCCCGGAAGAGTTAACATCTTCATCATTTTCTGCAAATGAACAAACGACAAGAACAAACAACATAAACAACATAATAATTCTTTTAATAATCATAATTAATCCTTTATAAAAAACTGTATAAAACAACCGGCAATTTCAACGAAAATTACCACATCAAAAACAAGTATGGATATATCTACCGCCTGTATAAACCCATTCTAAGATACTTTTTAGATATAAACAATCTTATTTATTCCCCGTTTGAATTTATTTTTTTCAGCGATATGCTTTTAACAATATCGAGAGCACTCGTTAATGTTTTTATTTTATCAAACACTCCCCCTCTGCCTCCGTCGGGACTGCCCGTACCAATGGGTTTTAAAAGATACTTCTCGCCTTTAAACAGGTTTTCAGTATTTACTGCGGCGGAATACACAACGGAAGGCTGCCCGTTTTTCTCCGAATTTTCGGGGTAAAAACTATTCCAGTCAACCGAATGGTTTATTTCGACAAAAATGAAAATAATTTTTTTCCCTGCAGGAAGTTCCGCATAGATTCTGCTTCCCGCCCTCGGAGTTTGGGAAGTGATTCCATCGGGGAGGGGTTCCTTTTTTGTGGGAAGATAAAGGGAATCACCGTACTTAATCCCCCTTGAATGCCCCCAGACAGGAAGACTTTCTTTCCTTCTGCTGCCTCCGGAAAAACGCCACCCCTGCTTTGCTGTTTTTTTTGTAACATATATGGTTTCGAGGAATTCCCCTTTTTCGTTTTCTATCCATATAGCAAATTGAGGGGGCTGGTTATAGGGCTTTTTATGTATCCACCCCTCCCCGGGGATAATTTCAATAACTACCTTCTGCCCCTTTATAGAGTTTTCTATTTTTATGTCCACAGTTTCAAGATCCTTCCCCCATAGATGGAAAATAGAAAACAGCAATAAAACGAAAAATATTATCTTACTCACCTTCAGACCTCCTTAAAGATTTTTCAAATAGAAGAAATGTTTCATTGATTACTTTGTTAATGCTGATTTTGTGAATTCGGCTTATATAAGTCTTTTTTACATATATCGTATCTATTATTCCTGTAATGGAAATCCAGAGGGCAAGGGCTGTTTCGACTACATTGATATCGGGGCTTATACTTCTGTCTTTAACTCCCCCGGCAATTAAAGCCTTTAAAAAATATATTCCTTTCTCGCCCTCTTTAAAGCATTTTTCTGAAAGCTCCGTACTTTTTTCAAGATCTCCGATAACCCCCTGGTATTCCGCTATTATCTTAAAACATTCAGGATACTCTCGTGCAAATTTATAGTATTTTTTCCCCAGTGAAACCACTTTTTCCAGCCCGGTTTTACCCCCCATCCCGCTCAAATTCTTGAGTAGATACTCATTCAATTTTAGCATGGCCCTGTAAAGAACAGCTATGTAAAGCTCTTTTTTATTCTTAAAATACGAATAAACAGTACGCTTTGTAAAACCCGAGGACAGGGCTATGTCGTCCATCACAGATTGAGCATAACCCTTATCAAAGAAAAATTTCCCGGCAGCATCAATAATTTCCATGCGTTTCCTTTCTTTTTCCCTTTCTCTTCCTGTTTTTCCCATTTGTATACCGCCAGTATATTTAGTATACTACCGGTATACTATTATGTCAAGCAGAAATACAGTTTTTTTTGAGGCCTTCGGAAACATGAATCTACCCGAATAGAATGAGAGCTGTTTTCATATGGATCGGAAGAATTCGAAAAGATGCGGCATCAAGAGTTGAATGAATCATTCGGAAATGGTACAATCTTCCAGGGAAAAATGGTTTCAATAAGTAGTAGAGGCGAGAATAAGAATTGCCTCTACTATCGCCTCTACGGCCCCGTTCTATGAGGTATGTGTTTTAAAAAAAACGTGATATACTGGTTGCAAATAGAAACGCAAGCGTTTCTACGGCCGCTACCGCACAGCTTTTTAAAAAATATTTTCATACAGGAGGAAAATAGTGAGAAAAATAGCGGTTTTATTGCTATTTGTTATAGTATTTGCCGAATGTAAGGATCCCGGAAGTGGGGGTTCCGGCAGTGGTGGAAGCGGCGGTGGAAGTGCGTCAATTGGCGACAGGGAGACAGTAACGGTTGGTTCTGCAAGTTTTGACATGATCTATGTTCAGGATCAGGACAGCGTTACTTTCCCTGTAAATGATGATAGTAATAGCAATGGAATGGATGACGCTACTGCAACTCTGACCACCAAATTCTTTATGTCCGAAACCGAGGTAACCAATGCGGTTGTGGCCGAGGTGTACCAGTGGGCCTATGACCATAATCGGTTTGACACAACTAACGTCAGCGCCCACAACTATCTGAGCACAACCACGGTTAAACACGGAGGGCAGGAATTGCTGGATCTGGACTATAGTTACTGCAAGGTAAATTATGACGGCAGCGGTCATTT
>CAZEKV010000194.1:0-3816 GCA_964512945.1 uncultured Spirochaetales bacterium
AGTATATCCGCTGCCATTAACACAGGATATGTGTACAACCCCATATTTATTCCGGAATCAGGATCCTTTCCGTTAGAACTATTTTCCGACACCTGAGCCTTATAGGCGTGGGCCCGGTTCATCAAGCCCTTGGATGTAAAAGACATTAGCATGGTTGTCAATTCAAAAGTCTCTGGAACCGAAGATTGTTTGTATATCAAAGTGTTTTCCGGGTTTAACCCGCAAGCCAGCCAGACTGCCGCTACCTCAAATGTTTGTCGTCTCAAAAGTTCGGGATCTTTAACAACATTAAGGGCGTGGTAATCGGCAATAAAATAACGGGATTCATATTTTCTTCCCAGTTCCAGGGCGGGCTTAATGGCTCCGAAATAATTGCCGATGTGGGGCATCCCCGTAGGTTTAATTCCTGTCAGGGATATTTTTCTTTCCGTCATGCCGGGGATTTTAACTTCAATACAGAATTATTACAAGTTTTATGTTAAATCTGGACAAAACAATTTGAAATTTTTACAAAAAAACCTTGTCCTGAGGTGAGAGAGCAGAAAAAATATTTGGAGGCACTTTTATACGTATCTTTTATGAATATTCCCAATTAAATCAATACGTTTTTCTGCCAGACTGTTTGCGGCCCTCCCTGTTGTTATAGCTTTTTCTCTGGATGTTTCGTAAACTTTCATAAGGGTGTTGTATATGTTCTTTACCTTTCTTGTTACTTTTCCCTCATTGTACTCGTTTATGGCCTCAAAATAGACGTTTATTACTCCCCCCGCATTGATAATAAAATCCGGAGCATAGAGAATCGATTTTTTATCCAGCATTTTACTGTGTTTTTCCTCGTCCTCTAACTGATTGTTTGCAGCACCGGCAACGATCTGGAATTTCATTTTTTCAATTGTGTTTGTGTTCAACACTCCCCCAAGAGCGCAGGGGGCAAAAACTTCGGCTTCGGCTTTGTAAATTTCATTTATGTTAACAGCCTTTGCCTTGAATTTTTTTACAACGGTGTCTACTTTGTCTTTAAAAATATCGCTTACAATCAGCTCTGCTCCTGAGTTGTGCAGCATCTCGCAGAGACAGTATCCTACGTGGCCTATCCCCTGTACTGCGACCCTTATACCTTTTAGATTATCCCTGTTCATTTTATATTTTACAGAGGCTTTTATCCCTTCAAAGGTGCCGAGAGCAGTATAGGGAGAAGGGTCTCCCGCTCCGCCGTCAGTTTTTGAAAGCCCTGTCACGTATTCCGTTTCCATTTTTATCTCTTCCATTTCTTTTTCACTGGTTCCAACATCCTCGGCGGTTATATATCTTCCCCCAAGGCTTTCAACAAATTGCCCAAAAGCTCTGAATAATGCTTCATTTTTTTCACTATTTGGATCTCCAATTATTACCGCTTTCCCCCCCCCGATATTAAGACCGGCAGCAGCGTTTTTGTATGTCATTCCCCTCGATAAGCGCAAGGCATCTTCAACAGCTTCTTCTTCTGTTTTGAAGGGCCACATTCTACAGCCTCCGAGAGACGGACCAAGGATGGTGCTATGTATTGCAATTACAGCCCTCAGTCCAGTATTTTTATCATGGCACATCACAACCTGTTCATGACCGTATTTTGTAATATTTTCAAAATATCCCATGCAAAAAGCTCCTTTTGTTGGGGTTTTATTTAGATTTATTAGATAAAAACCTAACATTCACCAGTACAGGCTACTTATTATGACCAAATTGTGCAATAGCATTAATGAAAATTTCCAGAATTGGAAAGATTTTTCATTTTCTGGATAATCATTCGTGCTCTTTGCAAGGCCGGAACCTTCAAACTAATTCAGTAGAAGGTCTAACCTCCTATGATTCTGGGATCCAGTCCCCTAAATTAGCAAAATGACATTAAATATTCCAAAAAAGCAAAAAAAATATTTTAATACAGATA
Organism: uncultured Spirochaetales bacterium; assembly: GCA_964512945.1. GTDB lineage: Bacteria > Spirochaetota > Spirochaetia > CAZEKV01 > CAZEKV01 > CAZEKV01. The sequence goes on from CAZEKV010000194.1 coordinate 1,928, forward strand.
ATTTCCTGTCTAAACCTTTTTTTTGCCTAATGAAAGTGCTACTATTGCCACCGAAATACAGTCTATTTCGGCATAAAAAAATATTATTAATTTTTTTACTATTAAGTTCGCTTTTTAGATAAAGAATTGGTATCATTTATAAATAAGTGCATCTATTTTAAGGAGAAAATTATGTTAGAACTAAGAAAAGGGATTGATATTCTAGCAGAAGTTGGGAATATATCGACTATACAGGAAGCTAGAAAATTGATTGAAGCTAAATTTGATGATGAAAGTAAAAATAAACTTTCAAAAATCAAAAATGAAGAAGCAATTATCAAAATTGCCAATGCAGTATCCATGTGTCAGCCCGAAAAGGTTTTTATTGATACAGGAAGCGAAACGGATGTTCAATGGATAAGGGATTATTCTCTAAAAAAAGGTGAAGAAAAAAAACTTGCCAAACCCGGGCATACAATCCACTTTGACCTCCCCCAGGATCAAGCTCGTCTTGTAAATCAAACATTTTACATTGTAAATGAGGATGAAAATATCAGTTCAATGGCGAAAAAGGAGCTGAGAAGCGAGTCACTCGAATATATACGAAAATACATGACGGGTATCATGAAAGATAAAATAATGATGATTGGTTTTTTCAGCCGTGGTCCTGTGGGAGCACAGGCAGCTATTCCAGCTATAGAAATTTCCTCTTCCACATATGTACTTCATTCTGCAGAAATTCTATACAGGAATTGCTACGAATCTTTCGATGCCGAGATAGAAAGAAAAGGAATCTTCTTTACAAATGTCCATTCAGAGGGACCGAACAGGCCAGAGGATGTTCCCAATGCCAAAATATACATGGACAGGAGCTGGTTTACCACATTCAGCATGTTTTGTACCTATGCGGGAAACACCCTGTTGCTGAAAAAGGGGAATCATCGATTTGCGGTTGATTATTCTACATACTATCAGGTCGAAAAAGAACTTTCCGAGCACATGTTCTTAACAGGAATGACAGGCCCTGGAGGAAGAAAGACGTATTTTGCAGGTGCTGCACCATCGGGCTGCGGGAAAACAACCACGGCAATGGTTGGAACGGACTTTATTGGTGATGATCTTGCTCAATTATGGATTGCCCCGGATGGAACCATGAGGGGAATTAATCCTGAAAATGGTATTTTTGGAATAGTTGCCGATGTAAACCAGGAGGGGGATCCCTACTTGATGAAATGTTTGAGGGGGGATGGTACGGAAGTAATCTGGTCCAATGTCCTTGTTGATGAAAAAGGAGTTCCTCACTGGGAAGGAAATGGTGAAGAACAGCCTGAGAAGGGATTTAACTTTCAGGGTGAATGGACCAGGGGCAAAAAAGACGCCAGTGGAAATGAGATACCAATTTCACATAAGAATGCAAGATGTACCCTCCTCTGTTCGGCAATTCAGAACCATAATGCTGAGATGTGCCAGGATCCTGCCGGAGCACCTGTAAAAGTAATTACATATTCTGGACGCGATGCGGATACGATGCCCCCGGTATGGGTTGCTAAAACGATGGATGAGGGTGTAGCGATAGGAGCCTCCATTGTTTCTAAAGCGACTGCAACGGAAATCGGAGCTACCGGAGTAAGAAGACAGCCCTGGGCTAATGCTCCTTTTATTCCGGGAGATCTTTCAGAATATATGGATGCTCAGTTTAAGTTCTTCAATTCTTCAAAATTTACAGAAGCCGGAAGGCCTGTAATGGCAGGTCTGAACTACTTCCTGACCCATGCAAACAGAGGGGGGAGCGGCAGCGGACTTCTTGGTGAAAAAAAGGATGTAAAAGTATGGCTGGGCTGGCTGGAGCTCTACGCCCACGGTGATGTTGAGGCCATAGAAACACCCATAGGGTTTATCCCAAAATATGA
>CAZEKV010000195.1:0-3806 GCA_964512945.1 uncultured Spirochaetales bacterium
ATATTTATTGGCGTCCGGCTTGGAAAGATATTGCCTTCTGGTAAAATTTTAAAAACAGGGGGAAATGAAATAACTCTCAATTTAAAGAAAATTGAAAATTCAAAGGATGCAGAAAAACCGGAGAAAACAGTCGAGCCAATACCTTTTTCCGGAAAATCTCCAGAAACGGAAGAGCCCCCTCCCGAATTTCGAAAAGACAAAACTTCAACGACTTCTGTTTCCAATCAGAGGGAATCCAACCCAACAGCAAAAACAACCGAAAAACTCGCAAAAGAAATAATTCGTGAAGAGGCTTTAACGGAGGGGAATCCCATCACGGAAGAATTTGCTCTCCAGGAAAAGGAAGCCCTGGAAACCAACGAGGATAAAATCCTCCTGCAGCCCCCCGAACCCCCGGCAAACCGGGAAAAAAAGTCCATGCCCTTTGCACAAAGAAAAATGGAGGCGGCATCCGTAGAAAATAGAGAAGACACACTCAGCAATATTAAACAGTCATTATTATCCGGTTCTCTTCCCGACAAAACCAGGATTAACATTGAGGATCTTGTCAGCCATTTTGTAAAGAATCTTTATACACCAAATGCGGCAGCAGGCTTGAATGTTCTAACACTGGACTGTCCATGGAATAAGAAAGCAGTACTTTTGTATATCGTTTTAAAGCCGGCTCCTCAATGGATACGAGCGGTTATAGAATCTCAGAAAACAATCGAAGAGTGGAGATTGAATTTGATCCGGATTTTATAAAAACCTATCGCTGTATTGACGATGAAAAAATCCATGAGAATCGAAATAATACAATAACGAGAACCTTTTCCAGGCCTGAAAGTCTTTTTCTATACGAAATATTCTATGAAGATAAGACATTCTCCGGTTCAGAGCCCCATCTTCCCGCTTCGGCAATAAAAATCAGATATAGCGATTTGTCTTCGGGCAGAGAAAGGACAATAAAGCGTTTGATTCCCGTAAAAAGGGTTTTTCCAGACAATACCACAAACACTTTTAATCTTTTTTCGGCGATTGCGGAGTGGGGACTATTATTGAAAGATTCTCTCCATAAGGGGACAGCCTCCTATTCTAACGTAATCAATATTATACAAAAAATAACCGGGGAAAATGAGGAGACCGAAACGATAGAATTATTAAAACTTATGAAAATATCAAAACACCTACACCAGACGCTGAATAATTAACAGTCCATCTTTTCGAATAATCACCTTTCGCAGGATTTGCCTCCTTGACAGTTCCCGGTTTTATAGCTGTAATACAGTATTGAGAATAGCTATGGAGGGCTTTATGAAAAAAAGAATATTGGTAATATTTTGTATCATTTGTATTTTATCGCTGAGCGTTTATGCAAAAAAGAACGATCCGGCTCCGGTACCTCCCAGGAATGTCAGGGTTATCAGTCAGAATCTAGACGGAATAATTCTTGTCGTAACAGTGGTTGACCTTGATACCAACGAGCTTGTTATCATGCACTACAACGCCATTCAAAAATGGGCAACCTATGAATTCAGACTTGTTCAGGTAATAAGAACAGGAACCTATGTAAAATCCTGACAAAGGGATAAATTATTCCTCTCCTGATAAGAGCAGCAAGGCCGAAGTAATCAGAACTGTCTGCAAAATCATCATTACAATGAATGAGATTTGAAAGTCAAAGTTAAGAAGGGCTGATCTAAAAACAAGAGACTGAAAATAATAGAACAGGTCTATGAGCAGCTTAATTGCTGCAATTATCAGGGGAGAAAATAAATAGGCAAAAGCCGGTCTTTTACTGTATCTGGAGTTCGTGGAATTTGAAATAACAAGTGAAAAAAGTAAAAGAACCAGAAAAGAAAAAAGTTTTGAAATCCTTAGCAAAATTTCAAGAGATACGGCTTCCTCGCTGTATCCGTATTTTTTGAGTCTACCCCGAATGCTCCATAAATCAAAGATGCCCAAACCGGTATCTTTTCCTTGAAGCTTCCCGATTCTTTTTAGCTCGTTTACAGATAACAGCAATTCAATATCGTTCGAAATTGCAAAAGGCGATCTTAACCTGAAGATTTCAGGGGGATAGGTTACAGCTGCATCAGTATCATCAATACAAAATGTGTTTATTTTTCCATTAATTAATTTCCCATACCGAACCCTGTAATGTGCAATTATTTCTTTTTTGGTATTTATTATTATTCTTTCAACTCCCAGAAAGTAGATGCCTTTTTTACCGCTAATTAATCGATCAATAAATATTATTTCCACCTCATTATCTTTATCACTATTTAAAAAAATTATATTATCAAGAGCTTTGCAATAATAGGATTCTTCAATTTCTGAATGGAAAAAAACAATATTTTTTAGTTTTTTATCAATACGCAGGAGGTATTCCTTAATATCTTTATCATCAGGCCGACTTTTCTTTAATAGATTAAAACTATAATACGCCTCGATATATTTCTTTTTTTCAAACAGCTTTACGGCCAACCGTTTTCTCTGAAACAACTCGGCTTTTTTTTTGTCTTCGTTCTTAAAAGAAACTGAAGCCATTTTCTCCTTTGCATACCGGGCTATTTCTTTTGCTTTGTAATTGCCGGCATCATTGTTTAAAACAAGACTCGCGTAGTAATACGCATAAAAAAAGTTATCGGTTTTTAAATTCTTTCTTGCGAGAAGAATAAGATTCTCATTTGTATTTCCTGAATTTCCATAGATAACCGGGATAGGTTCATAAATTGCAGCATTTTCCTTCTCCGTATAAATTTTATTCTTTACCTCACCAAGTTTTATTTTGATATCATTATTATCAGGAACAATAAAAAGATACATTTTGTAGAATTTAGCAGCACCAGAATAGTCTTTTTCCCCCTCCTTGCTTTCTCCAAGTTTTAATAGATGTTCGGACATGGTTTTCTCTTTCCGTCGGCTTAAGAGATCCATCTCAATACGGGGGACAGCCCATTCCGACAAAACAATATAGCAACAGGTCAGTATAAAAAAAACAGACAGAGCGGACATCGTCTTCTTTGTACCATGAGTTACACTCGACGAAAAAGAAAATGTAAAAACAATAGAAAAACAGTTTATAATAATTACATATTTCGAAAAAAGTATAACCGCATTCATAAACGACCAATTCATCCTGAAAGATGCAAAATAAACCCTGGAATCAAATTTAAAAAACGAAAACCCAAAAAGAGCCATGAAAGACAGCAGATACAGGAAGAATAGAGTTGTAATTATTTTGCGCGTTGTATCAGTCATAAATCAGCGTTTATTTTTTGCTCCTATAAAAGTTATTAAATCAATGAAAATAAAAAGGACGATTATCCCACCCAGTGAATAATATAGCATCTGCTGCGGGGGCATGAATTTCGATAAAAAAATAACTGCTTTTTTGCTATAATTCCCTGATAGAAAGCTGATCCAGAAAAATATTGATCTCAGAAAAACCAGAGATACCAGCAAATTAAATAATCTCCATCCAGTTATTTTTGTTAAGACCGAAGCACTTAAACAAATCCCGATTAATATAGATATTAGCAGTATATAATCATTTTTCCCCTTTGAATATTTTTCTTCCAGCTTACCGTTTAAATATTCTATATCGGAAAACATTCGGCGTAAAATATCCAGAATATCTTTCTTTTCCGGCGATAATAAAATCATGCTATCATCTGCATTTTGATTATTGGCGACGGTAAAACCCGGCTTTGCTTTACTATGCGGGGATCCATGTAATATGAATATTTTTCTGGATTTATCACAATATTCTACTTCGTTATCATTTATAAAAATGAACCTGGCCCCGGAAACAGTTTTCTCTG
>CAZEKV010000196.1:0-3787 GCA_964512945.1 uncultured Spirochaetales bacterium
TAACCTTTCTGATCCGAGGAATTAAGAGGATTAAACAGTTTGGAAATAATCGGGTCCAGCATCATTTTTACTGTCGAGCTGATTGTGATGGTGTTTGTTTCTGTACTTTTTTCTTCAATCATCACTACCTTTTTTATTATCTCCATGTTTTTAAGATCTTCGAGATTGTCATTATACAGGCAGTTTCCGCTATGAACGGCAAGTCTAACTCCCAGAGGGACATCCAGTTTACAGTAGAGCGAGTTGTACAATAAAAGATCATGTAAAATATTAATTGCAGTCATGGTTGCCGTGAGGTGTTTATTCCCAAAATGGAATGCAATTAGCCCTCCGTCACCTTCCCATCTCCATATTCTGCCGTTTCTTTTATGCACTGCTTCCTGGACGATTTCCCGAAAATCCAGGTATGTTTTATCAATCAGCCTGGATGGATAGTTTTTTACAAGATTGGAATTGTCGGCGATATCCAATTTAAGAAAGGATAGAGAATAGGTTTTATTATTTTGAAGGGAGCCCCAATTCTTTGTTCTCCTGATCCTGGGATTTTCCATAAACACTTTATGCTCTCTTTCATAAATAAAGCCTTGTTCATAGATATCTTTTAAGATTTCATTTAAATACGATATTCTGAATTTCCTTCCCATATGCCCGTGTTCATGAATCTCCATCAAGAGGGTCACCAGCTGGGGAAATAAATTTTCAGAATTAATATCTTCGATTATTTGCCTTGCCGCCTGCAGTTTTGTAATTGCCATACTTTCAGGAATCCCGGTGCGCTCATGGATGTTATAGTTACTTATTATTTCCCTCATTACATACTTCATCGCACTCAGATCAAGAGATTCCACAAGGGCTTTTGTTCCCAGAGTTAAAAGATTTCGATTAATTCTCATCTTATTCCTTTGCTAGTTTTTAATCATTTCTCCAAACCATTTTCTATATGCCAGTATTCTATTGGAGAAGGATCTATTCAATTTTTTTTTCATACTATTTGAGCTGGAGACATCTGCTATACAGAGGCCGTAAAAGAGAAAACAATTTTCCAAGGGGTATACAAGGATAAAAAGCCTCATTTTATCTTTCCCTACAAGTGTAAAAATACCTCTCTGGAATTTTACAACATTTTTCATAGAGAGGCTAATTTCATTATAGGCGGTTTTATACAATATTCTATATATTGTTTTTCCAAAAGATGCATCCTTCTGGAACATATATACAGTACTTAATGGGAGTGTTTGGTTTACAAGAGGATCCTCTATCCTTTTTTTACTATAGGGATTATCAATGGCATAGGATTTGGTATATAAAGTCCGAATCTTTTTCTTAGATTCAGAGTAATACGTTATACCCTCAAGAGTGCTTATGGATCTAAGGATGTTAAATAAACGGATTTTTTGCTTTTCACGCGTTTCTTTTATATTCTTCTGGAGCTTGCTATCTGGAATCGGGATTAGAAAAATTGACTCAACACCTATTGTATATCTGGAATTCAGTGCATTCCTTTTGATTTCTCTGGAAAGCACTGTATTGGGGAAAAGTTCCGGTTGAACTTCTTTAGACAAATACCTGTTGATTTCATGTTCTGATAGTAATTGGTTTTTCTCGGAGAGGGTTATTTTTGAGGGAAGAATATTTTCCGGAACCGAGAGAGGATCCCCTGAATCCGCCGCAAGGGAAGTGAGTACAAGTATAATGATTGAACAAAGAAATATTCTCATGATATAGTGATTCTAAGAAAAAATAAGCAATTCTTCAAGGGGAAAGATGGACAATAAGATAGTCTTCACAGGCGGCGGGAGCGGGGGGCATGTTTTCCCGGGACTGGCGGTAATTAGCGAACTTAAAAAGAAGGCTCCCTCATTAGATATTCTATGGCTTGGTTCAAATAATGGGATGGAAAAAAGAATTGTGGAAGACCATGGTATCCCTTTTGCGGGGATACCTGCAGGGAAATTAAGACGATACTTTTCTTTCAGGACATTCCTTGATGCCTTCAGGGTTCTGGGAGGTGTTATTGCATCGGTCATAATTCTTTGCAGAAACAGACCCGCAGCAATATTTTCCCGGGGGGGATATGTTACAGTTCCTCCTGTAATTGCCGCAAAATTTCTTGGAATACCGATAGTTACTCACGAATCGGATGGGGATCCCGGGCTTGCGACCAAAATTAACAGCAGGTTTGCATCAAAAATTCTGGTTTCTTACAGTGAAACGATTAATTTTTTCTCAAAAAAAAATGCTAAAAAGATAATAGTTACCGGCAATCCTGTAAGAAAATCTATTTTTCTGGGAAGCAGGGATAGGGGAAGGAAAATACTGAATATTGATAGCAGGATTCCTGTTGTCTTTATTATGGGGGGAAGCCTTGGAGCAGGTCAGATAAATCTCCTGGTTGAGGGGATAGTAGATAAACTTTGTAAAAAGTACGTTGTAATTCATCAAATGGGTGAAAAAGGATATGTGAAATCAAAAATAAGGAATTATTTTACATATTCTTTTTTGAATGATCAGTATAAAGATTTCCTTGCTACTGCTGATGTTGTAGTCTCTCGTTCGGGGGCGGGGGCAATATGGGAAATCGCATCCCTCGGTAAGGCTTCAATATTAATCCCCCTGGAAGGATCGGGGACAAGAGGAGATCAGGTTAGAAATGCCCTGATTTTTGAAGAACACGGGGCTGCAATAGTCATGAGGGGTAAAAAAATTTCACCGGATTTACTTTTAAAAAATATAGAATATTTGATCTCTGATAAGATAAGGCGTAGACAGATCGAAGAATCCGTAATAAAAATTTCAAAACCTTCATCGGCTGCGGATATTGCAGATATCATAATAAATGAGGTTAAAGGGTGACAACAGGTTTAAATCCTCTTGATATTTTTTTTCTTATATTGATCTTTATCCTTGCTGTTAGATGTGCATCGAGGGGTTTGATTGCTGAAGTCCTGGCAATGGCTGCTATAATCATTGGTATAATATGCGGATTTCTTTTTTCCGGAATACTTTCTTCGGTAATCACTTTGTATTTCGGCTTTTCACCCTGGAATTTGATAATAGCATTTTTACTTATTTTTTTGCTTACCTATCTGATTATAAATATGATTCGGGAAGGCCTTTATAATTTTCTGGAGGGTATCAGGCTTGAAAAGGTGGATAATCTTCTCGGCTTTTTTTTGGGGATTCTGGAGGGGGTTCTTATTGTTGCAATTATTGTAGTGTTGCTCAGGAGTCTACCTTTTGGGAATATCCAAAAATTATTGAAGAAGAGTATTGTATCCGGAATTATTATGTCAATTATCCCTGCAATTCCCTTTCTGCCTGCCGGAACAAAAATAATAAATAATGCGGGAAAGATACTGGATGTTTGAAAATATAATTGCCCAGGATAGGATCGTAAAAACCCTCAAAGATGAAATTGCTTCAGATTCCCTCCCTTTTTCCCTTTTGTTTTATGGGAGCCGTTTTTCTGGAAAATTAACAACAGCCCTCGAACTGGCAAGAGTGATAACATGTAAAAAGAAAAAAGCCGAATGGAATTGTAGCTGCGGTTCATGCAGACGACAGAGATTGATAAATCATCCCGACACCCTTTTGCCCGGTTCCAGTAATTCCCTATCCGAGATAAAGGCATGCGGAGACCTTGTGTCCCGTTTTGACAGGCCGTCTGCCAGGTTTTTATTTATTCGATCAGTGCGAAAACTAACCAGACGCTTTGATACAATTCTCTGGAAGGGAGAAGAAGCAAGAGTAAGGTCTCTGCAATCTACAATCAGGGAAGTAGAAGAGC
>CAZEKV010000197.1:0-3770 GCA_964512945.1 uncultured Spirochaetales bacterium
TTATTGGTCTAAAATACCGGTTTCTTTTTTTTCCGGAAGCTTCAACTATCCTGACTCATAGTCAGTGCCATGGGATCTGGTATAAAACTCCTAATATCTGTAATGCTCGGGCTTGTAGGGGCCTTCTACGGGAACACCAATATAATCCGCCTGTTCTTTTGTAAGTTTTGTAAGCCTTACGCCTATTTTCTCAAGGTGGAAACGGGCGACCTCTTCATCCAGTTTCTTGGGAAGACGGTATACCCCAATTTTGTAGCTGTCTCTCCTTTTCCAGAGATCGATCTGGGCAAGGGTCTGGTTGGAGAAAGAATTGGACATAACAAAAGAGGGGTGTCCCGTGGCGCATCCCAGATTTACAAGTCTTCCCTCTGCCAGCATAAAAATTGAATGCCCCTCTTTAAAGGTATATTTGTCAACCTGGGGTTTAACCTGAATTTTTTTAATGCCGGGGAGATTCTCCAGAGCTGTTACCTGGATCTCGTTATCAAAATGGCCGATATTACAAACAATTGCCTGATCTTTCATTTTCCGCATATGTTCAACTGTAATAATATCCTTGTTTCCGGTTGTTGTGACATATAAATCGGCAATCCCCAGGGTGTCTTCGAGGGGTTTTACTTCAAACCCTTCCATTGCCGCCTGAAGGGCACAGATGGGATCAATCTCGTTGATAATCACCCGTGCTCCAAAACCCCTCAATGACTGAGCCGAACCTTTCCCAACATCCCCATAACCGCAGACAACAGCAACTTTTCCCGCAATCATAACATCTGTAGCCCTTTTTATACCATCAGCGAGAGATTCACGGCAGCCGTAGAGGTTGTCAAATTTAGATTTCGTTACAGAATCATTCACGTTTATTGCGGGAAATAAAAGAGTCTTATTCTCCATCATCTGATATAGACGGTGTACTCCTGTCGTGGTTTCCTCAGAAACACCCTTTAATTCTTTTACCGTTTTATGCCAGTAATTATCGTCCTTCGCATAAATTTCTTTCAGCAAATCCTTAATAACCTGTTCTTCATGGTTATCGGTTGCTTCATTTACCCATTTGCTTCCGTTCTCAAGTTCATATCCTTTGTGAACAAGAAGGGTCGCATCTCCTCCATCGTCAACAATAAGGTTAGGCCCCTTTCCATCAGAAAAAGAGAGAGCCTGAAAGGTGCATTTCCAGTAATCCTCAAGAGATTCTCCCTTCCATGCATATACAGGAGTACCGCTTTTAGCAATCGCAGCTGCCGCATGATCCTGTGTTGAAAAAATATTGCAGGATGCCCATCTTACATCCGCTCCGAGTTCCTTGAGTGTTTCAATAAGAACGCCTGTCTGGATTGTCATATGCAGAGAACCGGTTATTCTTACTCCTGAAAGGGGTTTTTCCTTTGTATAGGTTTCCCTTATAGTCATAAGTCCCGGCATTTCATGTTCTGCAATATCAAGTTCTTTTCTTCCCCATTCAGCGAGGCTTATATCTGCAACTACATACGGAATATCCGAAAAAATACTAATTTCTGGTGCCATAAATTTCTCCTGTTATTTTTCTTACTCAATCATTATAATTTTTAGAGACAATATCAATAACGTAGTTGTTTATTAAAATAAAGGTATGGTTTACATGATCATTTGTTAACTATCCGGATTTTTAGCATTTACCTGGAAACCTATCGAATTTTGATAATATAACAATACAAAAAAGATTTTATTTTTTTAGCAATTATGTTTGTAAAACAGGCTGTTGAGTGATATATTTGCAAAAAAGGGGAGCAATATGAAATATTTGTCAATAGGAAAAGTCTTGTTTTTTTCTATTTTCTTTCTGTGGATTTCTTGTGAAAAACAATCCGGTATGGTAAGTAAGGGAGAAGCGCTGAACCCTGTAGAGATCCCCGATACAGGAGAGGGAATTATTACTTTTTATTCGGGAGATGTTTTCGTATTAAGAGAGGTAGAATGGCTTCCCGTCGAGATTGGAGAATTTGTCACAGATGATGATAAGATAAAGGTAGGCGATGATTCATATTGTGAAATTCAATTTGGCGATACTGCCATGATAAGAATTGAAGAGAGATCCGAGTTTATTATTAATAATCTCAATCTGAAGAATAACGAAACAAATATAAATCTAGGGCTTTCCCTCGGATCCGTACTCTGCAAGGTTGAAAAGCTAACAGGAAATGACCAATTCAGAGTAAAAACCCGAACGGCTGTCTGCGGGGTCAGGGGAACACAATTCAGGGTAAAGATGTCAGATGAAGGAGACACCTCCCTTGCAGTCAGGGAAGGGCGTGTATCTGTTCTGCCCTCTTCCGTTAATATTGACGAACTAAAGGAAGAGCTTCCGGATATCCTTGTTAAGAAAATTGAGGAATCCGCCAGAATTGTAGAAGCGGATCAGCAGCTGACAGTTGAGAAAAACATGGTTATATCTTCTACTGAAGATATTGTAGAAAAGATAGCAGGAATTAGTAATAGTAAATCCCTGAAAAATGAGGTTCTTGAACTTACCCGGGTCGTCTCCCTTTCTATGGGAAAACCCCGGGGATTATCGAGCGGAGACGCTAAGGAGCTTCAGCTTATTGAAAACATGAACATGATTGAAATACCCCTCGCAATGGGGATGGAGGAGAAAACCGTTGCTAAAGATCTGGTTAAAATAGTCCTGAATGTTGAACCTTCGGATGCAGGCATTACGATTGGCAATATCTATGCGGGAAAAGGTAAGTATTCCGGTATCTACAACTCAGGAGCTAAGATAAAAATAGTAATCGATAAGGAGGGGTTTGAAACAAAAACCATGGAGTTAACCGCCGGGAAAAATACCGGAAATGTCTACAATGTTTCTTTAAAGAAAATCATCCCGCCTTTTGAAACTAATTCCTCAGAAACAGGTGGTTTCTCCAATGAAGAATCCGGCATGTCGGAAGATGCCGAAAAATACGGTTTCAAATTGACGGTACATCCAGAGGGAGCGTCCATACTGCTCAATGGGGAAAAAGTCGCTGAAAACCAGTTCTCCGGAAAATACGAGGAGGGAACCGAACTCAAATTCCTTGTTAGCAAAGACGGATATAAGAGCGAAGAATTTACCTGTATTGTCAATCAGAAAAACCTCGAGCAGAAGCTGAATCTGGAGCTTAAGCCTATTGAGAAAATAATAAATGTCTCAAAAAACAAGCTTGTGGGAAACATCCTTGTTAACGGTAATAACTTCATAACAGCAGATAAATCGGGACAGGTTTGTTCATATTCCATTGAAGGAAAAAAGAACTGGAAACTCCCAACATCCAATTATAATAACGAAAATTCATACCCCGTCAAAATAGGAAGAAATCTCCTATTTTCCGGTTCTGCAGAGCTGGTTTCCATAAATCCGGCAAACGGCGGGATTATATTCCGTCTACCCCTGGAGGGGATAGCTCACCGGATGGGAAGAAGGGTTGTGAAAATGGGGAATTCCATTCTTTTGCCTACAAACATGGAATTGAAAATAATAAATTCTTTATCGGGAAACCTGATCAGACAGATTGAAATCCCGGGAACCGGTTCTACGATGACTCCGTCCATATGGAATGGTCAAATAATAACCGCCGATCAAGAGGGAACTCTACTCTTCATCAACTCTGAAGGAGTAGTATTAAAGAGACTTCCTACTAATTCCGTACAGGCTGTTGCCCTGTCTGTCAGGATAATCGGCAATAGCGCTGTGATTGCCGGACGAAAGGGAAATATTACATGTGTTGACCTGAACACGGTAAAGATACTGTGGCAAA
>CAZEKV010000198.1:0-3761 GCA_964512945.1 uncultured Spirochaetales bacterium
CCGTGGGGGACAATATATGTTTCGGATAAAACACAAACCATGAAGAATTTAGATACCAAATGTACATTGATTCATGAATATGTTCATCAATTGCAGTATCAGAAGGATATTCTTGGTTTTGCAAAATTACTGACTGAACAAATTCACGATAGAACAACAAGTAAGAAGGAGTTTGATGCTTATCGATTTGGAGAAAAAACAGTTTTTGACTATGTTAGAAAAAAGGGAATTAAGGATTTCTTTGATATTCCAACATATGAAGGGCAGGCTCAATTTATAGAAGAGTTTACAAAGTATTACTTAAGGTATAAAATATATCAGGGAAAGGATCAAGGGAAAGCCGATTTTAATTTTAATAAAGCAAAAGGGTATGCGGATATATTGTACGATTCAGGGTTTAGATCGGAGGCAATAACTGATTTGCGAGATATACAAATTGATATAGCATATGAAACCAAAGATAAGGAAGGGTGAACATTGTGAGTAAAATAGTAAGGATCTATCTATTAGTTTTTTTATTTTTGCTGTTATGTTGCACTCCGGCTCCTATTTACAACACTGCAAAAATAGATATTATTCAAAATGATATTAGTTTTGAATTCGAATATAAGCCTGAGGCCTTTTTTGCTCAGGGATTTATAATCTATGAAATCGATTATGAGAGAAGCCAGGGTAGAATTATTTTCGACACATGGTTAGAAAATGATAATGAGTCAAAAATTAAAAAGATATTTTTGTATAGATTGGATAAATCAGATGTCTTACATGAATTTCTTGTTAATCAGCCTTACGAATATATATTAACCGGGCCTCCTCATCATATAGATTTTGTAGGAAATTTCATTATTAGAGCAAAAAGTAATAATAATTCACGAGAGGAATTGAACTTAGAAAATCCTTCCGATTATTATATTGAATTTATAGATCTTAGATGATTTCTGCACTGAGTGTGCTCTTATTGCCGCCCCGCCTGCGGGGGGGATAAAACCTTCGAAAAAAAATAATTGAACAAAAAACCCATAAATGGTATAATAATTTCTGAATGAATCCAGCGAGCAGCCGTTTAAAAAAACTATTATATACCCTCATAAGAATAAACGCTTTTTTCCGTGAGGCCGCCGCGGAATTTCTTTTCGGGGTTTATTTTTGTGAGGGGCTGTCTTTCAGGAAAGATTTTTTCGGCATAGGGAGGTCGGTATATTGACAAAGTGTATTAGAATAAGCGTTGTATTTTTCTGTTTTTTAATTTTCGCGGGGTGTCAGGCCAGGGTTCTTGAATATGCGCATGTTGGAGATTTTTCAATAAATGAAACTGAAGGTGATGATGGTGGATCGGAAACCGGCAGATAGCTAAGACGAGGATCTTTGTAGTATTTTTGTTTATTGTTCTTCTAAGGCATTTCTTGTAGCAACGAGATCGGCTCCGGTATTAATTATATTTTTTATCAGTATATCTCCTGTTTTTACAGGTGCGACAGCTGTTATATGCGAGGCTTCTTTTATAATTTTATCTGTTAAGGCTTTTGGTATAGTTTTATTGGTTTTGCAGGGAAGCATTTTTATAAGGCTTTTTTTGATTTTTACCGTTGTTGTTACAATTCTCTCAGGGTGGAAAATCTCTTTTTCAGAATATTCCAATCCGGATTTACACCTGTTTCCGCTGACCGATATTATTTTGTTGTCAAATTCGATGGAAAGAAGGCAGCCTGCGGGACAGTTTATACAAACCAATTCTTTTTTCATTCCCCCCCCATTTCTATACTGAAAAGCAGAGATTCCGTTTTTTCAGGTATCGAAGGAAGGGTTATTCTAATCATTTCTCCCGGATTCATAACCCTGTATTTTCTCGAAAAGATAATTTCTTTCATGCCCTTTTTTGCAGTTTTTACAGTCAGCAGGGAATTCCTGGAGGGCGCCATTGTACGCAGGGAAAAAACTGTTTTGTTTTGTGCTGTTGTTTTCGAGGGGAGGACATAACTAACAAGATTTCCCGCTCTGGTAGTTATTGTGCCTGTTAATTTATTTCTGTCATTTATAAAATCCGCCGTGCATCTGCCACAGTATTCAGCCTCTTCTGAAACATAGTCGACAATGTCGTGTACATGAAGGACATTTCCGCAGGCGAAGATCCCCGGGATATTTGTCATCATATTTTGATCAACAACGGCTCCCTTTGTAAAAGGGTGGAGAACAACCCCCGCATTTATTGAGAGTTCGTTTTCCGGGATAAGCCCAATGGAAAGCAGGAGGGTATCGCATTTAAGCGAAAAGGGGGGGGCTCCATTTATTCCTGCCACATCTACCCCTTCAATTCTTTTGTTTCCCCGAATGTTTGTGATTCTGTGGGATAGATAAAGGGGGATTCCAAAGTCGTTAAGGCACTGGACAATATTCCTGGCCAGTCCCCCAGGATATGGTTTTATTTCAATTACAGCAGAAACCCGGGCGCCCTCCCATGTTAGTCGTCTTGCCATAATAAGGCCGATATCTCCCGATCCAAGAATTACAATATTCTTACCTGGCAGGAATCCTTCGCAGTTAACAAGTTTTTGGGCCAGACCTGCGGTCATGATTCCTGCGGGTCTGGATCCGGGAATACTTATATTCCCGCGGTTTCGCTCTCTGCACCCCATAGCCATAATTATTGCTTTTGTTTCTATCTGGAGCAAACCCTTTTCTACAGACAGGAGGATAGCAGAATGGAATTTTTTTCCGGGGGAGATCCTTAAAACTGTAGTGGAAGACAATATCCCTATGTTTTGTTTTCGGGCAAGGTCTATTTCTCTTTCAGCGTATTCGGGGCCTGTTAATTCATCCTTGTACTTTCTGAGACCGAATCCATTATGGATGCACTGCATCAATATCCCTCCGGGTTGGGGTTCTCTATCGACAAGAAGGATATTCTTTATTCCCATATTTCTGAGGGATATTGCCGCAGCAAGCCCGGCGGGTCCGGCTCCTATAACAAGAGCATCATATCTTTCCATTTTCTTCCTTATCAATTCCTTTTTTTAACGGAAACAAAACAACCTCGGAGCCAGGACCTTTTTTACTTATCTTTTCAAGGGGGATCCCGGTTTCACGGCTTATAATTCTCAGGATTCGGCCCGTACAGAATCCCCCCTGACATCTCCCCGACATGGACCGTGTCGCAAATTTTATTCCATCCAGTGTGGTGTGGCCTTTTTTTACTGCATCTACGATTTCAGCCTCGGTTATTTGTTCACATCTGCATATTAAATTTGAATACATGGGATTTTTAGATATAAGGGTTTTTAGTTCTTCTATCCTGTTTTTTTCGAGGATTGTTCTTGTCCTCGGGCAGGCCCTCCTTTTCGGATTAAAATCGGGCTTTATCTCGAGTTTTAACCCCTCTTTTAAAAGTATGTTTCTGATAAGCTCAGCAATAGCCGGTGCAGCTGTCAGTCCGGGGGATTGTATTCCTGCCGCATTGATAAAACCCGGTACTTTTGTCGTCCCTATAATAAAGTCTTCGTTCTTGCTTTTATCGACCGGCCTGATTCCAGCGAACGAGGTAATAATATCATTTGTTCTGATTCCTGGAACAATTTTCTGGGCATGGCTGAATACCTTTTCAAGACCTTCCTTCGTTGTTGAGAAGTCATCTTTAGATTCTATTTTTTCTGCCGTTGGTCCAACCATTACAGGTCCGTCAACAGTTGGGATAATAAGCATTCCCTTTGTAGATTTTGAAGGAACCGGGAAGATTATTCTGTTTACAAGCTTGCCGACTCTTTTGT
>CAZEKV010000199.1:0-3729 GCA_964512945.1 uncultured Spirochaetales bacterium
GATCCGCATCTCGAGGACGACTATCTCGGTTTCCGCCTTTGCAGGACGAGGTAGAGGCGCGGCTAAAAGGACACCCGGCTCGTAGAGGCGAGGATAAGAATCGCCTCTACGGGCTGTAAATAGAAAAATATTTTCATACAGGAACAAACTATGAAGAGAATTCCCTTTTGTTGTATTTTTATTTTCTATGTTTCAATTTCCATTTTATGGGGCGGGCCGAACAAAAAATATGAATTATGGACTACCCCCGGCTATTTCAGGGGATTTAATATCGGATACTGGAGCAACCATGGCGACCGCCCGAGGAAAATTGAGGATTTAAAAGCAATCAGGGCACTCGGTGCCAATTTGCTGAAGCTCAACCTCTACGAAGGGTTTCGGAGGAACACGCCCCCCTATGACGAAATAACAGACAACATGAGGGACTTAAAACTCCTGATTGAAATGTGCAGGAAAACCGGTCTGTACTATGTCATTGATGTCAGAGGCGGACCGGGACGGCGGGATGTTTCCGATGAGGTTTTTAGGGATTCAATATGGAAGGATAAAGCTGTCCGGAAAAAATACGCAGAGATGCTTCAAAAAATTGTAAGGCTTTACGGTAAGGATCCCCTGTTTGCCGGTCTTAATATTATGATCGAGCCCAACCCCCTATGGGAGTATATTGAAAAAGAGAAAATCGAAACCCCCGAAGAGCTTGAAAAAGAGATGGAAAGGCAGAAAATTGATCTTCATGGGCTGTTTGCTTATTTTATAAAAGAGATAAGACTTGTAGATAAAATGCTTCCCTGCATTGTTCAATGTGTGTCCTATTCCAGCCCCGAATGGTGGGGTTTAATGAAAAAGCAGCCGGATCCCTATGTTGTTTATGATGTTCATTCCTACGTCCCCTATGAGTTTACCCACGCCCGCTTTTCCAATTCAAGAGAGTACCCCGGAGAGTACTGGAATATGGCTCTTAACAGGGATGTTGTGTATGATAAAAAGATATTAAAAACGGTAATTCTGGATCCCGTAAGGAAGTTCCAGCAAAAATACAGGGTGCCGGTTATCCTTGGAGAATTCGGGTTAAGACGCCCCCAGAACGGGGGGATAAAATTCCTGTCCGACTATGTTGATATTGCTGTTGAATACGGCTGGCATTTTGCCCTCTGGGAGTTCAGACCCAACGATCCCGACACTAAAAAGCATATAGAATTTGACCCGGAAAAATGGGCTGAGGGATACTGGAAAGAAGTCCTGTCATGGTTTGGCTGAATCGTTAACATACGAAGAGACAAGGTACTTTATATAATCATCGCTCAGCTTGAGATATTCATCGCATCGGGGACAGATAAACCTGTTTTCCCTTAAATTCTTTTTCCCGCATTCGACACAGTAAATACTTCCGCAGTTTTTACACTTACCGGCGGGGGCTTCTCCCGGGGGTTCTCCCCTGAGACGCAGAACCGGCTGCGGGGGAATGTTTTTTTTAACACTCCACTCCCTCCCGCAGGAAAAACAGGAGAGCCTTACTTCCGTAATATCCTTGATTCTTTTCAGCATGTTACCGACATCCTTGTGTAAATCCTCTTCAAGACCGTTACTCTCCAGGAGCCGGTTGAGAATCTCAACAGCCTCGTCATATCTGGAGAATCTGAATTCTATATCGGCAAGATTATAGAGGATACTGGTGTTTTCAGGATCGTCTTCCGCCGCAGCCTTAAACGCAGCCTCGGCCCTGGGGTATTCCCCCTTCAAAACTGCAACCCTCCCAATTAGATTGTAGATTGATGCAGCAGGAGCCATGTCGAGGAGTTTAACAAGAAGCTCCTCGGCCCTGCTTAAGATATTCAGCTCGATATAGGCTCTGGCGCAATTTTCTATTATTGCCGGATTATCGGGATTAAGAGAGAGGGCCTTTTCGTATTCTTTAACAGCCTCTTCGTATTTTTTGAGGATGGACAGGAAATTACCTTTTTTATTATGGATCTCCGCTTTCCCCTTCCGTGCCGAAAGGATTTTAAAGGCTTCCTGTATTTTTTTCTGTCTGAAAAGGGCCTCGCTGTAGTTGAGAACTATTTCGATCTCCTCGGGGGCGGCGAGAGCCGCTTTTTTGAGGAATTCCGCAGCCCTGTCAATGTTTTTGTTTTTCAGGTAATACTGCCCTGCAAGATTCAGTACCCAGATATTGGAGGGATCTTTTTCTATAGCTTTTTCAAGGGGAAGAAGGCAGTCTTTTTTTAATATGAACAGGCTCTCGGCGTACTTCAGCCAGTAAAGATAGAAGTCAGGTTCTTTTTCCGCCGCTTCCTTGAAAAAGGACAGGGCTTCCTCCCTTTTCCCGTTAACAACAAGAATCATCCCGCGCATAAAGCAGACACTGCTTTCTCTATATCCCCCGGAAAGGAGATCCTTGAAAATGGTTTCCGCTTCTTCGATATTTTTTTCGTGGAAAAGAACCTTGCCGCGGAGGGCCCTGACTTCCGGATTTTCGGGGTCAAGTTCCATAATTCTCGGCATGAGTATTTTTAGATCTTCGTAGGCTTCCTGGCGGAAAAAAAGCCTTGCTGCCTTAAGATAGCATTCCAGAGCGGATTTAGTCTCCTTCAGGCGGTCGAACGCATATGCGGCATTCATCATATACAGGGGCATTTTATCATCCAGTTCCATCGCTTTTTTATAACAGGAAGCGGATTTTTTCCAGTTTCCAAGGGAGTACTCGGCATTACCGTATAGATTCCAGACATAGGAACTGTCTTTGAATCTGCCAATAATGGTTTTAAGATAATCCCGGAATTCAATAAACCTGTTTAGCAAATACAATAGATTGGCTTTTTCAAGGATTACGTCTTTTTCATCAGGATTAATAGCCAGAGATTTTTCAGTACATTCGAGGGCCTCTTTATACAATTTAAGATTGATACAGCATTCCGCCAGTAAAAAATAATCCTCCGAAGAGGGAGACTTTGTTCTAAAGGCTTTTTTTAACTGAACAGCCGCTAAAGCAAACTGACGCTGCGAAAAAAGCGTCTTCGCATATATAATTCTGTTTGCATGACCTATCGGGAAATACTTGGTCCATCTGTAGTAATATGTCTCTACATTGACAGGCCTTGATTCGACAAGAACTTTATTGAGAAAGAATTCAGCCCTGTCTTTTTCGTTGTAATTCTGGGCACAAAAAGCGAAGCCCCCCGACATAACCCCTTCATCCTCGATCTCAGCAACCCATTCATCGTTGATAAAAAAAGAAAACAACTTTCCGTGGGAAATTATCCTGATAGAATTGGTGCTGCTGTCTATCGATGAAGATTCCGTCCAGGCTATTAGCGGTATGGGATTGCCGTTAAAAACCAGATCAAACCTGAAATACCCGCTGTTTGAAACAAGAAAATAGTAATAGTTTTCATCATTTATATATTTTAGCAGAAAACCGGATGCAGAATATCCGTTTTCTTCCCCAAAGGAAAAATTATACTCAAGGCAGAAATCCGTATATCTGAAAAAGGGATTTACCGTCCACGCAAAAAGGTTTTTTTTATTTAAAACAAGACTTAATGAGCCCCTCCCGATCCTGGAAAAATAATTTTTTCCTGATTCCCCTCTAAAGCGGTGCTTCTGGAAAAGGGAAAAATTTGTTTCCCATTTCTCCTGAATAAAGCTTCCGGGATCGGTTTTTTTTTCTTTTTTTTTGAACCACAACATAGGAAGCGTCGTATAAGGTTTAAGGCTTTTTAAGTCCACACC
>CAZEKV010000200.1:0-3621 GCA_964512945.1 uncultured Spirochaetales bacterium
AAAACCAGATTATCCGGTCGTCCCTTATATCCGTATATTCGGCAGAATTCACCTTTGAACCCGCCCACGAAGGGATCCCCTCACCGGAAAGACGGATATTCTCGATTTCCCATCCCGCCGGAAAGATTTGAACAAGGGCAAGTTCTTCAACATCACTGTATGAAGTATTACCAACCGAGAACTGGCCCCAAATTGTACTTCCCTGGCGCAGAGAAGAGGGGTCTATTGTGTTCCCATCCTCATCCCTCCATCGTACCTTTAGAAAAAGATTATCCGATCTGGAAACAACGCTGGATTTGAGAGGAATCCCCTCCCAGTCAAGTCTTGCAAAGAGTCTTTCCGAAGAACTCCCCGAATCAATGAATATCTTTACTTTTTTCCCGAAGCCTTTTTCAATTGCAAGGCTGTAATTCGCCTTTTTCACTGAAAAAGTGGTACTGCTTCCGTCATAAAATGTAATCCGCCCTTTTAATAAAGAATCTTTACCGGAGTTGTTTTTATTTATGAAATTACCCATTGCCAGAAGGCTGTAAGCTGTTGTTTGAGTTGAGTACCAATTTTTTCCATTAAGAGCATTTGCAATAGTTTTGAAAACTTGAAATCCCTCTGTAAGGCGGCCAAAGTGAACAAGACCATTTAGAATAATAGCTCTATCCCTGAGACTCGAACCGTAGGTTCCCCCTGTTTCCCTGTAGGTTTCTACGGTTTTTCCTGCCTTCGCGATTATCCTCGAGGCTGTCTTATCCATGCCTGAAAGGGAATAGGCCGAAGCAAGAAGCCATTTTGTCGCATTGGACATGTCCTTCAGATTGTTCTCCAGCAATAAATTCATTCCCGCATATGAAGGGTTTTCGGACAGAGCGAGGAGGTAGACCCTGTAGACCCTGCTAAGGAGCCGATCCTTCGTCGATAAGGATCTCGATGTCTGGAAGCGTACCCAGCCCGATATAAGGGATTCGGGAACATTGTAACCCATCTTTCTCGCTTCGAGTAAAAAATGACCGGCGTAATTCGTTCCCCAGGGCGAAGGTTCCCCGCCCCCCGGCCAGTACGAAAATCCCCCGGAAAAAGTTTGAAAGCGTTTTATCCTGTTGATCCCGGCGTTGATATTCTTATCCATCCTTTTTAACCGCTTTTTGGAATTCGCCACCAGATTCTTCAAATAGAGCTGCGGAAAGACCGAAGAGGTGGTCTGTTCTATACATCCATAAGGATAGTGAATAAGCCATTTCAGCCTGTTACCAAGATTGAGATTAGGATATCTGGACACACTGACTACCGCCCTGTTGGTTCCGGGCAGACCCTTTCCGGGAACATCCAGAAAAACCGTCTGTCCCTTATTAACAACAGTTTCAAGCGATTCATATATCTTTGGAGAAGATGCCCTTACAAGGATATTGGTTTTGCTATTTGTTACAAAAGAACCGGAAGATGCTGAAATAACAATTTCAGCTTCACCAACCGCCTTCTTCGCCTGAAGGGTAAAGAAAACCTCATCATCGCCCTTTTTTGAAAAACGTAATTTCCTTTCGTTTGATCCGTTTATTTTAACAGGTCCTGAAGTCTTTATATTGATTTTTACATTTCCGGTGCCATCTTTTAATGCAAATACGGATACCGGGACTGTTATTTTATCCCCTGGGCCCAGAACCCGCGGAAGGGAAGGAAGTATCATTAACCTGTCTTTTACAAAAACCTGCTTTTCAGCAAAACCATAGCGCCCCTTGTTAGCACCAATTACCATTACACGGACAGAGCCCATGTAGTTGGGCATCTTAAAACTTACGACGGCTCTTCCCCTGCTGTCTGTAGAAAGGGGACCCTTGAAAAGCGACACGGGCTCAAAACGCCTGCTCTTCTTTTTTTCTCCTCCCGCAAATATTCCCTGGTCATATCCTCCCCCAATGGAAAAGATATGGAAAAAATCATTTTTGTCGGCACCTATTACATTTGAAAATAGATCGTATGTATTAACAGAAAGGCGTTGTTTGGCAAAAAAAGCCTTCCATGGATCGGGAGTTTTAAATCCTGTTATATCAAGAAGCCCTTCATCAACAACAGCAACAACAAAACGAGCCGGCTTTTTATCCGTAGTATTGATCCTGATACTGAAAGCCGCATTGGGTTTAATTTCACTATTCATCGTTATATTGAAATTCTGCTTTGTCCCGGGATCCTCCACATTGATGGGAACAACCCCGTACATCCTGATGGGTCTATCATTCAGGGTTTGTTTATGGGGCTGGATAATTGAAATCGAGGCATAGGCATTTGGAAGCATCTCCTTTGTTATCGTAAACCCGATTTTAAGCTCTTCATTTTTATTTTTTATGGGAAAAATCTCTGTCTTCAGGATTTTGTTCGCTTTTTCAATGGAAAAAATAATTGTTCCTGCCCCTGGTTTTGGGAATGTAAGAACCGCCTTTTCTCCGGGCTTATATTTCTCCTTATCCATTTTAAGAAAAACAACAGCAGCCTCTTCCGCATTTCCCGAAGCCCCTCCCCAGTGTGAAGCATCTATGAAAAATCCGGCCCTATGGCCTTCTCCATTTTCTTCCTGGATCTCAATAAGATATTTTCCCCAATCGTCGGGGGTAAAGCTGAATACAACAGGGGTATTTTTTGATACAACAACACCCTCTTTAAACAGTTCAGTATTCCTATCCTGCTTATAATGAAAATTTGCCCTCTCTCTGGTGTCGTACTCCCACCACCAGAAATAATCGTTCTTATATATTTTGTACTTCAATTTTTTCCCGCTGATACTGTTGCCCTTTAAATTGAGAAAGATAGCACTAATATCAACTCTTTTATCAACCCGGGCACGGCCATATTTAAATTCAGGTTTTTTTAAACCAATATAGCCGCTGAAAGGATCAACAGGAAGAGTAAGCCTGTTAATATTCGGACGCCCCCCCTTCTCAAAAACCTTAGCGGTAATTGAAGCAGTAAGACTTGACGGGGAGCTCTTTAATACCGGAAGCCGCCATAAAATAGAAGCCTTGCCCGCATTATCCAGTTTCCCCTTAAATATCTCTTTCCTGCTTTGCTTATACGAGACAGATTTATTACCAAAGTAATAGTCTCTATATTTATCAAATTTTTTCTCTTTATGTTTCAGAAGCACATCGACCTCGGCCATAAGTCCGGATGCGGGGTTTCCAAATAAATATGTTGAAGAGAGATTAAGATTAATTTCCCTTTTCCCGGGAGCAATTTTTTTTACAAGGGATTTCAGCAATACTTTCAGCTTAAAAGGGACTATCGTTTCAACACGGATATTATGACTTACTACTTTGCCCCCTATATGCAGCTTTGCCGTCCAGGTTCCGGTGGGATCACTTTCTGCGGTATTCAACTTAAAACAACATAAACCATCCTTTGAGTTCTTGTTAACCGTTGTATAAACCATTTGATCTCTGGGATTGCAAAACTCAAGATTTACAGGATGATTATCAGGAAAACTGTCATCTTCATTCCTGATAATCGCAGTAAGATTAATCTCATCTCCAGGTCTGTAAACTCCCCGTCCGGTAAACACACAACCCCTTGTTCCATCCGGAGCCACCCCAACACCCCCGGTTTCAAACGACGAAAGACTCCAGTACATCTCACTACATT
>CAZEKV010000201.1:0-3592 GCA_964512945.1 uncultured Spirochaetales bacterium
CAGGCGTCAGTTGGTATAAATAC
This sequence comes from uncultured Spirochaetales bacterium, assembly GCA_964512945.1. Taxonomy (GTDB): domain Bacteria; phylum Spirochaetota; class Spirochaetia; order CAZEKV01; family CAZEKV01; genus CAZEKV01. The sequence goes on from CAZEKV010000201.1 coordinate 24, forward strand.
CCCGTTTTCAAAAACAGTCTTTTCGGTATCAGAAGACAGGCTCATCCCCTGAGGTAAGATGTCCGAAAACAATCTCGAAACAGGATTTTCTTCGGGATTTTTTTTGCCTAACCCAATACCATCTATAAATATAAAAATTAATTTATCCACTAAAATGCCAGCCGCAGGAGAGATTAAGGATGTGTCCGATAAAAAACTATCCGCAGGTTCAATTCTAATTTTATTTTGTAATTACTTCAAGCATATTCAAAACGAATCTCAAAACAAAATTTGGATTTCCCTTTACTTTCCCCGGCATTTCGGCTGAGAAGCTAAAATAGGGAAACAATTTCCTTGACACCGGGAATAATGGGTATGTATAATTTTCCGATATGGAAAAAATAAATGATCCACTCGAAGAATTGTCGGATGCACTATCCCTTACTGATGATAGAAAGTTAATAAAAAATTTTTTACATTGTCTTCTGACTGAAAATGAAATGCGGGAAATCCGATCCCGATGGGCTCTTGTGAGGTTGATTGACAGGGGCATGAGCCAGAGAAAGATTGCCCAAAAACTTGGATTGAGTCTTTGCAAAATTACCCGCGGATCAAAGGAATTGAAAAAGAAAAATTCGGCCTTTAAGCAGATGATAAAAAAACTGGAAGCTGATGGAAAATGAGTCCTCAGTCTCTTTCCCCGAGAAGTGTTTTTAATTCCCGAATCTCAGATATTAATTTACTCCTCTCGAGGTTTCTAAATTTTTTTGGGATCATGTCCTTTCCTGTACATTCAAGTACTGACACAAGATTTTGCAGCTGAATTTCATATGGATAGGCGGGAGGAATAAAATCGCTTATAGTTTCGAGAATGTCTTCTCCGGTTATTATTGCATGATTTTTCATAGCCGCATTGAATTTTGAGCGAATCAAAATAGCTTCAAGATCGGCTCCCGAAATATCATAATGGCATTTTTTTAGCAGGTCTGATATTGATATGTCTTTTTGTATTCGGAGCTTCAATTTTTTTACAAGAATTTCGAAAAGATCCTCTCTCTCAGTAATATTCTGGGGATAAAACAGGGAAAGATGTTCTTCTGCTCGTCCCTGACGCTTCAAATCAATTGGTATTAGATCGGGCCGGCATGTTATTAAAAACCATATAATCCTCCCGCGGTAGCTTGTGTCTCCCATAAATGATGTGATTTGAGAGAAGATTCTGCTTCCGACAGTCATACCCCCTTTTTTCATTCTGTTTCCCAGAAATACATCGGCTTCATCAACCATAACCCCGACGGGAGACATTGCTTTTAGAATACTCAAAGTTTTTTCGAAATTAGATTCCGTTACTCCCTGCCAGCTGGAATGGAAGTTTTTGAATTTGACAATTGGTATTCCTATTTCTCCTGCAAAAGCGGATACCATAAATGACTTTCCTGATCCCACGGGACCGGAGACAAGATATCCCATGGGCAGGATATCAAGCCTTCCAAGTTTGAGGGCTCTGGCTGCACTCTTAAATCTTTTCTTTACAATAGTGTGTCCTGAAACCATCGATAAATCGTGATCTGATTCGATAAATTCAAGCAATCCCGCAGCCTCATTTTCAATCAATTCCTTTTTTTTGTTCTTAAGATAATTAAGGGAAATCGGTTTATCTTCCTGATAGGATTCAGCCGACAACTGGTTCAGATTCAAGAGGTTCAAGCCTCCCGTTATTTTTGCCGCTCGTTGGGGAGTAAGACGATCCGTAAGCAGGAGGGATTCCTGTCTGTCCAGAAAGTTAAGAAAACTCTCCCTCACTCTTTCATCGGGGAAGGGGATATTTATCTTTACAGTACCGGGAGAGGAAACCAGTTTTTGATTGATATCTATCAAATTTTCCGTAAGCAGGATGATCGAAATATCACCCTGGGTAAAAATTGGATCGTGTGCCCACCGGTTGAGGGTTACAAGACAGTTTTTATCATTATCGGAGAGCTCTGAAATCTTAGCGTTTGGTATAATTGTCTCGGCATAATCAATAATCAAAACGACTCTTGATTTTTTATTAATGTTCAGCAGAAAATATTTTTCAAGATATTTAAACGCCTTTACAGGAGTTGAGGTTAAAAAATCTGTACGTGGGATATCGGAAAAATCGGGGAGTTTTTTAATTTCATCAATATACTGTGACTGCATCTCGGGTGTGCAAAAGTTAATTCCGGAGGATCTGTCATAAAAGACTATTACATCCTTATTTCCAAAAAGAACATCAGATATAAATTCTTGTATTCGTACAAAGACAAATTCTCCTTCATACATTTTATTTGGCAGAAAATCCCTGATATTTCCGTTCACAATGTAAAGGTTTGCTGTTTGTGAGCAGTATTTATAGGAAAATTCCTGAGCCCAGTAGGGAAGGACTTTTATGAATTCAAGGTTCTTTAGTATTAATTGTTCTGCCATGTAAGATTCCCCTTAGGATCAGTATATGTCTAATGGTTGAACGGGTCAACGAGTCTTCTCCAGCCCCATGGGGTTCCTGAAATAGTTTTTTTTTGGAATAGCTATTTGATATTAATTGAATATTGTTGTGAAGGTTAAATATTTTTCAGCATAAAATTCTTTGCTGCAATTATTTCGCTACTTGTTAAAATCAATTTTCTTTGTTAGTCTGCAGCATGGATGAAATTTTAATATACACCGACGGCGGGTGTTCGGGAAATCCCGGTCCCGGGGGCTGGGCATATGTTATTCTGGCAAATAGTACGGAGGAAAAGGCTTCCGGAGGTGAATCCGATACAACTAATAATAGAATGGAACTCAAGGCTGTAATAAACGCTCTTCAGGAGATCCAGTCCAGGAGAAAATGGAGAGGCCAATTACTCAATATCTATACGGATTCACAATATGTAAAAAATGGAATTACCCTGTGGATAAAAAAATGGGAAATAAATGGATGGAAAACAGCATCCAAAAAACCGGTCAAAAACAGGGATCTATGGATCGAACTGAACGATCTGTCAAAATTATTTAAAATTGCATGGCACTGGGTCAGAGGACATGCGGGTAATAAGTACAATGAGCTTTGCGATAGTCTGGTTCAGAGCGAATTAGGCAAAAAAAGATAAAAAACATTATTTTACCATTTTTTTGCCACATTTCTATTTTATCATGAATTTTACGAACGATTGAATCCGGGGGATCCATGTTGTTTTTTGTTTTTCTCACTGTGTTTATTTTAGTTGTATTGTTTAACTGGATGTTTGATAAAAGGGATAAAAGAAAGTAGGGAAATTGAAGCATTTTGCCTTTTTTTTCAGTATATATTTGTTAAGAAAATATGATAATTACAAGTTATTCTCAGGAAGGTTTCAGCGGTGAAATTGTCTATGTTGAGATTGATATAAGGCAGGGGATACCCGGGATAGATATTGTGGGGCTTGCCGATGGGGCGGTTAGAGAGTCCAGGGAGAGGGTACGTGTCTCCATAAAAAACAGCGGCTATAGATTTCCCAGAGACCGAATCCTTATAAATCTTGCTCCTGCGGGGGTCAGGAAAGAGGGGGCTTCGCTTGATCTTTCGATTGCAATCGGAATCCTCCATG
>CAZEKV010000202.1:0-3532 GCA_964512945.1 uncultured Spirochaetales bacterium
AATTGATGATTTTACTACTATCTGTTGTGATCTTTGCCGGATGTAAGGATCCCGGAAGCGGGAGTAGTTCAAGCGGGTCAGGCAGCAGCAGACCTCGGGAGACAGTAACGGTTGGTTCTGCAAGTTTTGAGATGATCTATGTTCAGGATCAGAACAGCGTTACTTTCCCTGTAAATGATGATAGTAATAGCAATGGAATGGATGACGCTACTGCAACCCTGACCACCAAATTCTTTCTGTCCGAAACCGAGGTAACCAACGCGGTTGTGGCCGAGGTGTACCAGTGGGCCTATGATAACAACCGGTTTAATACAACCAACAGCGGCGCTCATAACTATCTGAGCACAACCACAGTGAAACACGGCGGGCAGGAGCTGCTGGATCTGGATGATGGGAGCAATTACTGCAAGATAAATTATGACGGTAACGGCCATTTTACAGTAGATAATGGTTATGATGATCATCCGGTAGTCAATATTAGCTGGTACGGTGCCATTATGTTCTGCAACTGGCTGACCGAGATGAGGGATGGTAATACCGACAATCTGGTGTACGGCGGTATAGATACCAGTTGGGATCATACAGAGACAACCGAAGATATTAGCAAAAATGGGTATCGTTTGCCGGGCAGCTATGAGTGGGAGTACGCGGCACGCTACAGGAGTGACAGTACCAATGCAGCCTTGCCGGGCACATACAGTAACCCCTGGTATACCAAAGGGAACTCGGCCAGTGACGCGACAGCCGATTATAACAACTCAACGGCAACCGGAGAGGTGGCCTGGTATAGTACAAACAGCGGAAATCTCCTGCATGCTGTTAAAGAAAAACGGGTCAATGACCTGGGGCTGTTTGACATGAGCGGCAATGTCTTAGAGTGGTGCTTTACGCAGGATACGCCGGATCGGGTTGCTCGCGGCGGCAGTTGGGATGATGCCGCGGACACTCTGCGGGTTGGCAACGTGAACGGCGACTCCCCGGACTCCGAGGGCCGCCATATCGGTTTCCGCCTTTGCAGGACGAGATAGTGCCTGCGACGGTAGAGCAGAGGCGAGGATAAGAATCGCCTCTGCCGCGCGGCTAAAAGCCGCGGGCTTCTGCATAAACGGATAGAGGTGTTACGGCCCCTGCCGCCACTCTGTCCATCGGGGGTCCCGACGCGCTCCCCCTGCAGGTTGCTTCTCTGGACAGCGTCCCCCCGCTATCCGAGCACTGCACTTTCAGTTTCCGCCTTTTCAGGACATTTACTTCTTTCTTGAATTATTCCGGTGATGTAAAAATTAAATGTTATTGTAAAAAATATTTGGGTGTGGTATAAATTCTATCCGAAAATGGTGGTGATGATATGAAAATTGCTTTAATAACTGGAGCGGGCAGGGGTCTTGGAAGGGGCATAGCCCTGCGCCTTGCCGGAGAAGGATACGATATCTGGGCTAATTATAGATCGGATTCTGTATCTGCTGAATCGCTTAAATCTAAAATCGAGAGTATGGGACGAAAATGTGAACTCCTGAAATTTGATGTTGGCGACGAAGCCGCCGTAAAAGAATCCCTTGGTAAGAAATTAGAAACGGCAATTCCCGAGGTTCTTGTAAATAATGCAGGTTTTTCAAAAGACGGCCTGCTAATGTGGATGCCGGAAGAGGATTGGCATTCTGTTTTAAACGTATCGCTTTCTGGTTTTTACAATATTACGAAATCGGTTTTATTCGGAATGATGGAAAAGAGGAGGGGGAAGATAATTAATATTGTATCCACCGCCGGTGAAAATGGCCTGCCTGGACAGGTAAACTATTCTGCTGCCAAAGCCGGAATAATCGGAGCTACAAAATCCCTTGCAAAAGAGGTTGCCAGACGCGGTATCCTGGTTAATGCTGTATCTCCCGGTTTTATTAATACCGATATGACAGCGGATCTTCCCAGAGCAGAACTGGAAAAGAACATTCCTCTGGAAAGATTCGGCGAAGTGAAAGAGGTGGCGGGTGTTGTGAGCTTTTTATGTTCCGATGATGCCTCATATATTACAGGCCAGGTGATTTCGGTTAACGGCGGTATGTATATGTAATTGTTTTCTGCAAAAAACCTGATATCAAATGGTTTCTAATACATACTGTTGTTTCTGGTTTTTTTATGTTTTTCTAAAAAAAAGATTTTATTATTCTGGTAAATTATACAACGCTTAACTATATACGGTGATATTTGGAGAAAAATTGTGTACGATGTGGCTATAGTCGGTATAGGTATAGTTTCCTGCCTTGGTACGGGAATAAAAAAGGTTTCTAATTCCCTTAAGGCGGGGAAGTCCGGAATTGTTATTGATACTTTAAGGCAGGAAATGGGTTTTAGGAGTCCTCTTACCGCCAGAATAGGGGATTTTGTTTCCCCTGAGCTTAGCAGGAAACAGAAGAAAACCCTTACGGAATTTGGGCTCTGGGGATATTCGGCCTCTCTTGAAGCAATTGAGACGGCAGGCTGGAATAAAGAGGAAATACAAAGCTCTATGACGGGGCTGATAATAGGAAACGATTCCACTGCCCTATCCAATATAGAATCTGTAGATATCGTAAGGAATGAAAAGAGGACTTTCTCCGTAGGGGGGGCAAGGATTTTCAAATCCCTCACCTCAACCGTTACAATGAATCTGAATACCCTTCTGGGAAATAGAGGGGCTTCCTGGACATTGAGCAGTGCATGTTCAAGTGGTGGACATGCTATCGGTCAGGCCTCGGATTTGATAAAGATGGGAAGGCAGGAACGGATTATCTGCGGCGGGGTGCAGGAAATAAACTGGGAATCTGTTTGCAGTTTTGATGCTACAAATGCCTTTTCAACAAACATTGACAATCCCGAAGAAGCCTCACGCCCCTTTGATTCAGAGAGAGATGGCCTTGTCCCGGGAGGGGGCGCGGCAATAGTAGCCCTTGAAAGATTTGACATGGCAAAAAAACGGGGAGCGGATATTCTTGGGCGAGTTATTTCATATTCTTTCTCTTCCGATGGAGCACGGCTTTCTCTCCCTTCCGGGGACGGCCTTGAGAGATGTATGGGGGATGTTCTCAAAAGAGGCGGAAAAGAAGTATCGGATATTGATTATATCTCTGCTCATGCTACATCTACTCCCCCCGGAGATCTTGCAGAAGCTGGGGCAATATACAATATTTTTGGAACAGACTGTCCCTGGGTGTCCTCTTTCAAATCCATGACGGGACATGAAATGTGGATGTCGGGGGCTTCTCAGGTTGTTTATTCAACAATAATGGGAATGGATGGTTTTATTGCAAAAAATCTGAACTTTAGAAAGCAGGAAAAAGATGCCCCACGCCTGAAAATAGCCATGGAAACAATTGACAAAAAACCCAAAACCGTTCTTTTAAATTCGGCCGGTTTCGGGGGTACTAATTCCTGTCTCATACTCGAGTTTGAAAAATGAAATACGATTGCTTAATTATTGGAGCCGGCATAAGCGGATTGACCGCAGGCCTGCTTTTAGCCAGAAGCGGGAAAAAAGTTGCGATAATAGAGCAGTCGGATA
>CAZEKV010000203.1:0-3460 GCA_964512945.1 uncultured Spirochaetales bacterium
CTTGGGGATCGGGAAATTCGATCATGGCTTGGTTCCGGGATATGGAAGACAGAGGACGGGGGCGAGAACTGGTCTCGTTCATGTCAATATACCCATTCCAATTCAATTACTATTGATTCAGTAGATCATAATAGAGTTTACATCGGGGGTTCCTATGATTTGGGCTGGGGAAACGGCGGAGCAGTCTATACCGCAGATGGTGGAACTACCTGGAAGAAAAATAATGCTCTGCAGATGAAAGCAAATCTGAGAAATGTTATTGAGGATCCAAATAACCCCGGGAAGCTTTTCTATCTTTTCTGGGGCGGAATGCTGTACGGGGATAAACCGAATTAATACAGACGGGGGGTTGTGTAAATCCCCTTGATTGTGTAAGAATTCCAGCAATGCCGGAATAGCTTTTAAAGGCGGTATGTTTATTAAAACTGGAATTCCGATACGGAAAATATTTTTTTTACTCCTGGTCTTTTCCTGTGCCACGGGTCGCACCGCCGGCAGGAAAAGGCCGTTTTATGTCCCTGAAACATCCGGGGATGTTCTTTACCGCACGGGGTATTGTTTTGAGTACAGCGAAAAGCATGAGCAGCCCCTATGGGTGGCATACGAGCTTACCTCAGAAGAGGTTAACGGGCAGTGTGAGCGTTCCGACAATTTCAGGGAGGATCCCGAAATTTTGAGCGGTTCCGCTTCTACCGGAGACTACAGGAATTCAGGATACGACAGGGGGCATCTCGCTCCGGCAGGGGATATGAAATGGTCTGAAGAGGCTATGGGCGATTCTTTTTATATGAGCAATATGTCTCCCCAGAGACCATCGTTTAACCGGGGCATCTGGAAGGAGCTTGAAGAAAGAGTCAGGGATTGGGCTCTTGATAATGAAAAGGTTTATGTAGTTACCGGGGGGGTTCTTAACGGTAATTTCATTGAATTTATTGGTGAAAATCATGTTGCCGCCCCCAATTATTATTTTAAGGTAGTTCTTGATTATACAGACCCCGAGAAGAAGGGGATCGGTTTTGTTCTTCCCAATAAGAAAATCAAGTCTGCTCTTCTGTCTGAATACGCCTCTAATATTGATTATGTCGAAAAAGTTACAGGGATAAATTTTTTTCCTCTTATGACGGAAGACGAAGCGGGAATCCTTGAAAAAGAATACGATCCTGAAAAATGGGGATTTTAGGGCTTTTCTGCGGCCCTTTTTACTTGAGAAGCAAGGGCTTATTTGATAGAGTTTCTCCATGAGTAATAAGATCGGATATCTAACCATAGATGATTCTCCCTCCGGATCGATGGAGAAAAAGACCAATATACTTTTTGAAAATGACATACCGGCGGTTTTTTTCTGTTCGGGTGTTCATCTTGAAGAAAACCCTGAAGCCGTTGTTCGGGCAATAAAAAAGGGTTATATTATCGCCAATCATGCCTATAATCATCCCCATTTTTCAGATATATCCCTCAAAGAATGTCTGGATCAGATAAAAAAAACCGATGAACTTGTAGAAAAGATATACGAAAGAGCGGGAACTGGAATACCCGGGAAGTTTTTCCGCTTTCCGTTCGGGGACAAAGGCGGGCTGAATTATGCTGACTATCTAAAACCCCTTTCAGAAGAAGGATTGATGCGTAAAAATGCGATACAGGATCTTCTGAAAAAACTGGGGTATTTCCAGCCGGAATTCAGGGGTGTAACATACCATTATTATAGGGATGCCGGACTTCTCAAGGATATTGACTGGTACTGGACCTTTGATTTAATGGAATGGTCAACTTTTATAGAAAAGCCTGTACAGGGTCTCGACAGCGAGGAAAAAGTTATCGAAAGAATGGATAGGTATTTTTCTGAGGGAAAATCGGAACCTCCACCACCGGATTCCGAAGAAATAATCCTTATACATGACCATCCTGAAACAGACGATTTTTTTAATAGATTAATCAGGCACCTACTAACAAAAAATATTACTTTTAGAATGCCGGACTTTTAGATCCCTGCTGATACCGTCAAAAAACAACAAAGAACACTGCTCTATAACAATATTGCCCCTTTTTTGAGTGATTTTATGATGATTATTTTTTTTATGCTTCCTTTTTTGATATATTAACGTTTTTTTATTGTAAAAAAAATAATTTATGCATAATTTTCGTAATTATTGTATAAATATTGATGGTTAGTAGAGAAAAAAAAACTTATGTATTACTTTCTACTTATTTTTCATGGTTTTCCAGGTAGTAATATTTTTATTCAGTTTATTATTTTAAAAAAACTATCTAAAAAGGCATAAGGCATATTTTGTTATGTTTTTTTTCTATACTTTACAGATAATTATTTTTTTCTATTGACATCTCCCCGGAATTTAACTAATTTCTACCTATGAATCCATGCTGGATTCATAGAATTGGGGTATATTCCCTGATACCTGTTTACAGGGGTGGAGGAAGGATGAATAATAATCTAAGAACCGGCGCTGAAGTGATTATTGATCAAATACATCAGCAGGGTGCGGAATATATTTTTGGTTATATCGGGGGGGCTGCTTTACCGATATTTGATGCAATTCTTGATTCTCCGGTCAGGCTTATTACAACAAGGCATGAACAGGGAGCCACTCATATGGCTGATGGTTACGCCAGATCAACCGGAAAGCCCGGGGTTGTCCTGGTAACTTCAGGCCCGGGAGCCACAAATACGATCACAGGTATTTTAACTGCCAATATGGATTCCGTACCGATGATTATTATTTCAGGTCAGCAGACAACCTCAAACCTTGGACTTGATGCTTTCCAGGAAGCCGATGTGTCCGGTATAACCTTTCCCATTGTAAAGCACTCCTATCTAATAAGAAATCCCAATAATATACCGCGGATAATAAGAGAGGCCTTCCATCTGTCGCAGACAGGACGGCCGGGGCCCGTTGTTATAGATGTTCCGAAGGATGTATCCAGCGCGATGATAGACCCCAATATCCAGGAAGATTTCCATCTTCCCGGATACAGAATCCCCCATGAGGGTGATACCGGATCAATTACTAAAGCTGCCGCTTTCATCCAGAAATCAAAAAAACCCCTTCTGCTCATCGGGCATGGGGCTGTAATTTCCGGTGCCGAAAAAGCTGTTACCTTTCTCTCGGAAAAGAGTCAAATTCCTGTTCTTAATACCCTCCTCGGTAAGGGCTGTTTTCCCGAAAGCCACGAACTGAGCCTGGGAATGCCCGGAATGCATGGGACTGCATATGCCAATAAGGCTTTGCTTGAGTGCGATCTGATTATGTCAATAGGCTCCAGATGGGACGATAGGATAATTGGGAAGATCGATGAATTCTGTAAGGGTGCTGTTAAAATCCATGTTGATATAGATCCTTCCGAGATTAATAAGATAATCCAGGTAGATTGTGCCATAGTGGGGGATGCAAAACATATTATTGAGACCCTGTGCTCGATAGTAAAGAAAGGAGATACCGCCGCC
>CAZEKV010000204.1:0-3451 GCA_964512945.1 uncultured Spirochaetales bacterium
TAATTGAAACACTCCTTTTAAGTTGATGCTTCATCTATCTTGACACATAGGGGGGCCGGAGCTGGCGAATCCGATGGATGAAGAGGGAAAGCTGAAAGAGGGGTATTCGGTAACAGAAGGGACGGATTGGTATTCGTATTGTAGTAATAATCCGGTGAGATTTGTTGATCCGGATGGGATGGAAATTGTCTGGGTTCAAGGGGAAGGTGTTACAGATGAACAATTTGCCAATGCACAAGCATCAGCAGATAAAATCATGAATTCAGACACAGAGGCTGGGAGAAGATTTAAAGAATTATATAATTCTAAGGATATAACTGTTACAATAAATGTTCTTAGTAGTGGGAAGACAACTGCAGATGCTGAAAATTGGGAAAATGCAACTAATGGTGTTGGAAGTAACTCAATTGTCAGGTTTAATATTAATGATTTTGGTGTTTATATGAACGAATCGGTTTCAAAGAATCCAGTGGCAAGTTTAGTACACGAAGTATCGGGACATGCATATGATTTTGCTCATGGCACGAGTCCTTATGATGGTCGTCCAGGAAGAGGCACATGGCCTGGTAAATTCTTATCAGAACAAAATGCAGTAGGTATGGAAAATGAGTATAGGTCTTTTATCGGATTAGAACAACGTTCTACTTATGGGTCGTCCTGGGATATGCCAATGTATATTCCATTTCTTGGGATATGGTTGGTTAGACCTGGAGATTTTCCAAATAAGATAAATTATCGATCTTTGGGTGGATTCCCAAGACGTTGGGAGCCATAATTGTGAATAGATTATATAATATTATTGTTCTTATTATTTTGGGTTTCCCTATGTTATTAGCACAAGATAATGTTGAGAATATAACTTTTATTGATATGGGAAGATATCTAATTTTGAAACTTCCATACGAAGTCAATTCAGATTGTCCTAATGTATTTGAGGAAGACACACCTTTGGCTATAGATATAATTGAAATAAAAGCAGATGGTAACACACTTTCATTTGTTGATGATATGAACTCTCTTGATGGAAGAACATATTGGAAAACTAACTCAACAAATCCTGGCCAACAAAAATATTTCATATCAATGTATTGGTATAAAGATTCAGCAGATGTATTGCGCTGGAATGATGGTAGCGGTTTAATATTGACGGAAATTGAACCAGGCATATTTAAGCCGAGCACCAATTCTTATGAGTTGATAAGGGGGATGCAATATTTGGAAATAACTTATAGAATTGGAATACCGGACGACACTATGCCGTTAGAGAGTGGGAGGAGGCTTGAACTTAAAGAGGAAAACTATTCGAATATAAATACAGTACATGTTAGTTTGCAGAATATTTGGGAATAATCTCAGGTGTTCTTTCCACAGAGAACGCCTTTTACTTTTTTACCTGCAGCCGTCCAAATTATGACTATCTGTAGCCGACCAAATTATGACTGTATTTTTTGCCAAAATATTATCATAACGAAAATCGTCAAATTCCCGCGCTTTCATCATAAAATTTTCATATAAAAAATATGTTGTCCCGGGGAATAAAACTATAATAAAAAAATGATTGGTATGATCCGTCAGGGAGATGTGATTTATATCAAAGAGCAATTGCCGGAGAAGAATTTTCTCCGGCAAAAATAGGTCTGGTAATTGTAGCCGCCCAAATCAGGAGGGTTTTCTTTGCCAAAATATTATCATAACGAAAATCGTCAAATTCCCCGGCTCCTAAAAAGCATAATTTAAAAAAAACTAATTGAACAAACAAACTATAAAGTATATAATTCATCCATAAAAAGATGGATCCAAAAACAAAAAACCTGCTTCCGAATCTCCTCTGTCTCAAAACCTTGATGGAAAGGGAAATTCTTTTCCGTGAAATGCTTGCGGAATTTTTATGCGGGTTGTATATAATGGAAACCCGCCTGCCCGGCGGCAACGGGTCGCACGGCCACAGCCACAGTGAGGAGCCAGATACCCCGGCAGAGAAAAATGTAAGCAATCCTGCAGAGACTGCGGCCAATCCGGTTCGTTCTCCTTCTAATGTTAGTAACGGTCTTTTAGAAAAGCTCTCCAGCTGGAAAACTATAGAGCGAGCATCAAAGATGTTGGGAATAAAGGCTTTTGAAGAATTTTTGAAAAAATTTAAGAAGCCTGCTGTTCCAAAGAATCCATGGAAGCGGAAGATGTACTTCGGAATTTCATACGACAAAATTTCACCAAAAATTCTTGCTGCTGCAGAAAATCATCTTAATGAGGATTACATCCCGAACCGTAATCAGGGCGTTGATGCGACCCACCCCCGTAATGATTGCGATATCTGGGTAAAAAAAGTACTGGACGAAGCAGGGGTAATGACTCCCCCGGAATTCCATGATCCGGCCAGAACAACATGTGCCCAGCATATAAGAAATATGGCTTCGCTTCTGACCAGCACCCCGCTGACAGGCTGGAACATCGGGCTGTGGGAGGGTAAAAAACCTGGAACCAGCCATGCCGTTCTCGTGCATGTAAATAGTGACGGCTCTGTTACAGTTTATTCACAGGGGCATTATCATTATTGGTCATCTAAACCCCCGGCATTTAATTCCGTGAGTGCCATGCATAGTAATCCAATAACCGCCGATACCTTCAGTAATTTCCATTACTACCATATCCCCGGAACAAATTAACTATAGGAGAGTGAAGAATGAGAATAAGAAAAATATTTTTAGTGATTGTATTACTTTATGCTTTTTCGGCCTGTTTTGGTGATGGAGGAAATGAGACAACACGTGCATTAAAAAAGGAATTAATAGCCGGCGACTATTATATTTATAATGTATTCAATTTTAAGGATGTCGATCTCTTAATTATTAGAGAGCATAAACAAAAACTTGCAAAAGGTTACGTCTTTTTAGTTTTAGCTTCAGTATCGGATGATAAGGTATTCTGCTATAAAAAAACGGGGGTTACCGGGGTGCCTTTCCGACCTGTCTATTTTTATACAGAAAACGCATTTCTAATTAATTTTGCCCGTAATCTATATGTTTTTAATTACAGGGATAAAACAATCAAAAATAGGGAATGTTCTTATGTAGGGAATGTTTACCTGAAAGACAATGTAATCCATGCCGAAGCCCCTATGGGCTTGGGTGTAAAATATAATTTAGAAACCCTTGAGTTGATTGAAAAATATGAGTTCAGTCCGCAATATCGTATTCCGGATGTCTTCAGTTCAATTGAAGACATGGCGCTTTCGCCGGCATCGTTAGAAGAGAAGGGAGATAAGATCAGGCATTATGAAAAATTATTTAAGATACCCTTTATTGGTGAAAGGAAAAAATAATTTTTAGGAGCCGGAGAAGCCCGGCTTCTAAAAGGCATAATTTAAAAAAACTGATTGAATAAATAATCTATAAAGTGTATAATTCATCCATAAAAAGATGGATCCAAAAACAAAAAACCTGCTTCCGAATCT
>CAZEKV010000205.1:0-3418 GCA_964512945.1 uncultured Spirochaetales bacterium
TTCACTTTTATATTTTCTCTCGAACCGATCAATTTTTATGATCGGCAAAGCCATTCAATCCTTGCTTCTCTCATAATATACCACATCTTGAAGCAAGAACTGCAACAAAAACAGAAATCTCCTCCAGGGTATTGTTAAATGTCAAAGCAAGATAAGAAAGTCTAAAAATAAAAATCTGCCCCAAACCAGGGCGCGCAGCGATGACTCATATATTTACTGTTATTGGCAGTATTTCTCATATTACGATAGATCCATTTTTTTTCAACTTATATTCACCCTCAATTTTTACAATATTAAATATTTCATTACTAACGTGTGGCGTTTTATTATCATTTCTTTTGTACGACAGTTTTCTTAAAGAGATATTCTTTTTGGATTGATTAAGCAAGTCCCTCAACATTACAGAATCTTCAACAATTTGAGTTTCTAAACCAAATGAAAGAGATAATATGTCTGATAAATTTGTTTTCTGGTATAAAACTTGTTCTAATAAATTGGCTGTTGCAACAATTCTATCAAAAATAATTCCATCAATTAAAATAGTTTCCATTTTAAATTCCTGTTTAGAATTTAAAAATAGAATATCAATATCAGATCCCGAATGAAGATCATTTTTAACTAGAGAGCCACAAATTAGTATCCCCTCAGTTGATACGTTCTTTTTTGTAGTAGCAATAAAGGATATTATTTTTTTCCATAATTCGAATGTTATCATAGTTAAGTACTCCCGTCCCCGGATTATAAAGCTTTCAAAGTCTACGAATAGACTTTGAGAACTTTTACAATTTAAACTAAGACCCTTAAAAAAGGAAGTTTAAACAAAAAATGATGTTTATATTTTTCAATATCTTCTTTTTTTATCATTTTTTCTACGATATTCCCAATAAAATTTATTGTTGAATTATTCAAATCTCTACCCAGGCTAAGTCTTGAATGTTTTGGATATCCGAGATGTCCCTGCCCTCTGGTTTTTTGAATATATTTTTTGGGCTGAATCATCTCTTTTTCCGTAACAATTATATCTTTCATTACTTTATACTTGTCTGATACTTTATCAGGGGATATATCCATCATCATCGATGTTTCGATCCAGCCGGCATGAAAATCTTCTGGATATTTTCTAATCATTTCATCTACTTCATTTCCAGGCTTTAAATCAATATTCAATTCTTCACTTGAAAAAAGTGTTCCCATAGGAGAAATAAATCTTGTTCCAGAGCGGTTATTAATTAAATCGCAAGCTTTTTCAATTGCCATATTATGAAAAGGGTCTCCATGTGATGCAATTATTACGAAATTTTGGATTCCCCATTCACTAATATTCTTCAGGATTTTGAAAATCAATTTTCGTAATTTTTTAGGTCTAATATAAACACACCCGGGAAACGTTTTCATACTTCCAGCCGCAAGAGGGAGAAAAGGCATAGAGATAAAATTATAATTCGGATATTTTTTTTCTAACTTCTCTATTGTTTTTTCCTTCCAGTACTCACCTAATTGAATATCAACACCTACCGGTAAATGATGACTATGTTCTTCTATCGGTGCAACAGTCATAAACAGATAGGTTTTTTCTTTCGGTAAAAGTTCAATTTCTTTCCATGAATAATCAAGGATCATTTTCATACAGCCTCCCTGACAGGAACCGCTACATTAATTTCAAAATTATCAGGTTCCGTAAATCTCATATCAGATAAGAATGTTTCTTCAAAAGGGCCGTCAATTTTTAATCCATTCTTCTTGATAAATAAGAATATCTGACTATATGCTGAACTAATTGTCAGCATCGAACCACGATGAATAAGTTCGCAGTATCGCTGAGATTTTTTAACTTTCAACATTTCTAAATTAATCTCAACCGAACCTTCAACAGGAATATAGATCTCCATATCAACTTCATCCTCACCAAAATCCTTATCTTCATGGCGAATGATTGTATGAGGACCGGCAACCTTTAATTTATGTTTTAAAGCAGTTTCAAAGAGGGTGCTAATAATACCACCTATTGAATCGTGATTACCCCTTCTACGAATACTTAAAACATGACTTTCTTTATGCTCCTGCATAATTACATTTCCCATTTTTTCCACCTCCAGTGAACTAATAATTTTCCGGAGTACTGACTGGCTTTTACGTATTTCAGAGCTTTTCATTTGAAGGAAATCCAACTGAGAAATCAATATGCTTTTTAATTCTGTCTGATTATGTGAAAATCTTAAAAGACCCTTGATATTATCCAGAGAAATTTCACAACTTCGGTAAATCAGAATTTGCTGAGCAGTTAACAACGAATTATTATCATAGTAGCGGTAATTATTTTCGCAATCAACTATAGCTGGTTTTAGTAAATCAATTCCATCATAGTAGCGTAAAGTCTTTTTTGGAATCTTCGTTATTATCGAAAATTGCCCGATCGTATACATAAAAACCTCCTCTGCACTCTCATAAAAGAAAAGATACAGGTTCCAGTAACTGGAAGGTCAAGAATTTTTTTATGTTAAGTATCACCTGGCTTATAATAGTGTACAACAGAACTCTCAGGCCTAACAGGAGCCTATAGTTGTCCCCTTGAAGGGTTCTCCGGCCAAAATACTATTTAAATTGTCAAGATCTCTCCCGTTTGCCGTTATTACCCTTAATCCCATTTTTGAAGCAAGTTTTGCCGCTATGGGGTCGAATGGCACATTTTTTCCGGGTATCCACACGTCTCCAACGAGCTTTCTAAAATCAGACCATGAGATGCTTTCTATGGGTTCTGCCGAGGGATTTTTCTCGGGATCGTCTGTGTAAACCCATGAAATATTGGAAAGATTGAGGAGGGTATCGGCCTTAAATTGTTTTGCCAGCATAACGGCATCAAAGTCAGTCGAAAAACCAGGCTTCCACCCTGCCGCAATAAGAATTTTCCCTGTAAAGGAAATTTTCTCTTCTGGATTCGTTACGACATTGTCTTTACAGAGATCGTAAAAAACGGCCTTTAGAAACCGTGCATTTAATATGGTCGCAGCTATTCCGATCCAGTCCAGCTCATCTTTGTCGTGCAAAGGCTCCATCTCTCTGTAGGCTTTCTGATACGTCCTCGCAGTCCCCCCGCCCCCGATAACCAGAATAACCCTGCGTCCGGGATCCCCGTTTATGTAATCTGTAAGTAATTTTTTCATTTTCTTAAGGAAAACCGTATCTATTCTATCAGGAACAACTATAGAGCCCCCAAGAGTAATAACTGTTATGTTTTTATTCATGCTGAGACTATAGCCAGAATTATTTTCTTGTTCAATAGAATTGTAAAAAAGTCCTGATACAATTGCCTTACAAAGGTATTTCTGCTAAGCTCAATATCACTGGAAACAGGGGGGAGCTATGGAATGGAGAGCCAGCCATATTCTTGTAAAGGACAGAGCCCTGGCGGAAGAATTAA
>CAZEKV010000206.1:0-3409 GCA_964512945.1 uncultured Spirochaetales bacterium
TAAACTAAAACTAAATCGTGTATTTTTGAAAGGTTTCTTTACTACATTGCCTTGACAGTACAGTTACGCTGCCCAACACCTAGTAGGCAGGCCTATTTTTCATAAACGATGAAAAAGTTCCCTAAAGCAATTCTATTAATAGCTTATCTTTTTCCGCCAATTGGTGGTTCCGGGGCCATTAGGCCTGTAAAAATATCAAAGTACCTACCTGAGAACGGGTGGACCCCGTTCGTCCTTACAGTAAAAACGTCAGACTATTATTATGCATATGACCCAGAGCTTATAGATAGCACTATGGAAAAAGCAAGGGTTATTCGAAGCTATTATTTCAAATCTTCCTGGGTATATAGGATACTGAATCCGATCAGAAATAAAAAAATTGATTTGATAATTCGAAAGTATATATTCCATCCAGATGAGCAGATCGGATGGGTTCCTTTTGCATTTATCTCTGCCGTCAAGTTGATTCGAAAACATAAAATACAAGCTTTGTATTCAACTTCAGGGCCTTTAACATGCCACTTAATAGCATATTTAGTAAAAAAATTTACGGGAATTCCATGGGTTGCTGAATTCAGAGATGAATGGTTTGAAGATCCGGAGTTATGTTTTCCGACAAAGATACATAGAAAATACCATTATTTTCTTGAGAAACACATAGTAAACTATGCAGATAGAATTATCACAATGGCTCCTGTTTTTGGAAAATTGTTAGGAAAACACCAAGGTAATTCGGACAAAATATCTACAATTGTAGCTGGCTACGATTTATCTGACGGAATTTTTATTAATCCAAATGATGAAAACAGAGATCCAAAATTTCGATTAGTATTTACCGGTCTTTTTTATGAAAGTTTTAGACCAACAATACTTTTAAGAGCTATAGAAGCACTAATAGAAGATGGAAAGGTTCTCAAAGAACACGCAATCGTCCAGTTTGTGGGTGCCAATAATCCAGTCGATTTGGGAGCTGAAGACAAATATGGGATTTTCAAATTTGAAGGATTTGTTCCACGTCGTAAAATCCCGGTCTATTTTTCAGAAGCAGATGCTCTGTTACTGCTGCTGAGCAGGAAAAGAGGAAAGGATGTTATACCAAGTAAGATATTTGAATATATGGCAGCAAATAAGCCGATCCTGGCAGTGATACCGGAAGATGGTGATGCTGCACGGATAATAAGGAAAACCAAGACAGGGATTATCGCGGATTTTGAAAAAATTGAGGATGTAAAAAGGGCGTATTTTGAACTTTATTCAAAGTGGAAAAATAAAGAGCCATTTGCTGTTGCCGACTCTATCGAAGTTAAAAAATATAACCAGGCATACTTATTTAGAAAGCTGTCTGAAATTATAAATGAAGTCAGCCTGTAACAAACTTTTAAGAAAAGAAAAATTTGACAAATGGGAATTGATTACAGAAATACTAATAATTCAAGGGGCGGCCGTTCAGCATTTAAGTTTATCCAGTTGGTTTTAAGTACCGCACTGTATAATGGTTTTAGAATATACTTTTCACTATTGGGTCTGAATAGAAAACCCGCTAAACTGTTTCAAGTGAATAAACTCTGTATATTAGGGTTCGGGGGGATAGGTAACCATTTGATGCTTGTCCCAGTGATAAAAGCTCTTAAGAAATATAATCCTGGAGTTATTATCACCGTAATAGTTCCTTCTAAAGCATGCGCCGGTATTTTTAAAAATAATCCGGACGTTTCATCAGTAATTATCATAAAACAGAGGAGTCGTTTTGTTTTCAAGGGGATTATGCAAGCAGGAATCAGAGTTAGAAGGCTGAAGCCCGATGCTGTAATGGCTGCATCGGGCACTAACCCGGTGACCGGGGGGCTAATATCTTATTGGGGAAGGGCCAAAATTCGAGTTGGAGAGGATTGGCATGGGCGTGGATGGCTGTATACGAATAGTATCAAAGCAAATCAACACTCTTCAGAGATTAATCAGAATTTTAAACTGGCGAGAATTTTTAATATTGTAAAAGAAAGTAACCTGCCGGAACTTTACCTTAGCGAAAAGGAAATCGAATGGGGACATGATTGGCTAAAAGATTGCGGTCTACGACCGGAATCTAAAAAAATCGGGATACATCCCGGATGCGGGAAATCTCAAAAGTGGAAACGATGGGACATTGAAAATTTCTTGAAAGTTACCAGAAATTTGACAGGAAATGGAAATGTCGAGGCAGTATATTTCATAGGTCCTGATGATACCGATCTCATAAGATACTTTTCGATAAGCGATGCGGGAAGATATGTAATTTTCCCAGAAAAGTATTCAATACGGGAAGCCGCTTCCGTTATAAAAATATGTGATGTATTTCTTTCAAATGACAGCGGATTGAGGCATATTGCAGCCGCGGTGGGTGCTAAGACAATAGGAATTTTCGGCCCTACTTCCATTAAAAAAAACTTTACGACCAGTGATGGGCATCTTTCCATCACAGCGGAATGCGTGTCCTGCAGCCCCTGTCACTATACTGGTTGGTGGCTGGCTTGCGGTGATAAAATTCCATGCTTGGGACTGGTTAGCCCTGAAGATGTAACAAAAAAAGTTCTTTTGCTGTTACATTCAACATAGTGATAGATATTTTGAATGATGACTGTATTGAAAATTCAAAGACAAGAAGGTTAGAAATGTTAAAAAAATTAGTTAACTTTATTTATTATATTTTAAGATCTCAGCTATACACACAGAAAGAAAAAATTATTAAAGATGGTGGAAAGGTAGGAAGAAATGTATTTTTTGGTGATGATGTCATAATTGACTATGATTTCGCTTTTTTACTTGAGATCGAAGATGGGGCTGTAATATCATCAAGGACTATCATTGAAATGCATGACTCTTCAGTACCAAACGCGCGGGGGTATGGGGAAAACAAAATAGGGAAGGTCAGGATTTGCAAGCGCGCATATATAGGCGTCAATTCAGTAGTCCTGCCCGGTGTCACCGTAGGGCCAGGATCTATAACAGGCGCATGTTCTCTTATAAACAGAGACATACCAGCAGGAGAAGTGTGGGGAGGGGTTCCAGCGTCATATATTTGTATGGTCGATGATTTAATTAAAAGGCGGAAAGAAACATCCCGACCGGAAATTGCATACTTTGACTGGATAGGAGAAATTGAAAAATGTGAGGTTGATTATAAAATATACCGTGAAGAATTTAAAAAGAAGGTCAAAGCATATTTCCTGCAGAAATAATAGATTTCCGCAAAAGTTCTTCCAATGGGCTAATTCAAGGCAAAAAATTTCAAGTGAAGGGCTCTAAATATTTCATGTCTGGTGAAAGTATATGGAATTTGTTTATCAGATTTTAATACATGAAATACGCATTTTGGTGCAACTGGTGAAAACGGCAATAGAATATGCTGGGTAAAAAACTGGTAAATCATTGA
>CAZEKV010000207.1:0-3401 GCA_964512945.1 uncultured Spirochaetales bacterium
TTAGCGGGGATCTTCCGATCCGGTTCTCCTGAATTTTCAGATTGATGCTGCTGCTGTAGCTCCCCATCCCCCATTTTCTGAGATATTCAGGATTTACCATTTCTTTTTCAAAGAGTAAATCCATTTTATCATTGTAAATTCTATAAAACAATGCCGGCTGCAACTTCTCCTTTTTCTTTTCTCCGTGTACCGGTAATTTCCCCTTTGCAAAAATTACCAGCCCTGAAAATTCCCTTGTAGGTGTGTAATTCATCGTATAGGGAATCTCGGATGTTTGGGTGTGATTCACAAAAAAAGAAACAATATCAGGGTATATCGCTATTTTGTACCGGGCTTCAAGAATCATATTGTCTTTTGACATTCTGCTGAAAATTTTTTTTATTTTCTGCCTGGAAAAAAAATTTAATAATTCAGGAAGTTCTTCGCTTTTATCCTTCAGGCTGGTGTATGAATCTATGTTTATACTCTCAAGAGTTTTCTTAATTATAAAAGGCATATTCTGTTCTATCGCCAGCTCTGCTTTTGATTTGGCTACTGGAAAAACTTTTTCAGTCTTCTCAAGGGGCATTTCGATATCAACAATAATCGAATTATTGCCCCATTGGATTTCTTTTTTTATTATTGTAGGCTTTATGCTTTCCGGATATAAAACAGAAAAAGCAAATAACAGGAAAAAAACCATCAAAACGTATATTCTTTTGCGGGGCGCATTTCTGGAGAGATTTTTACTGCTCACTTTTTTTCCTCCCCCGGAATTTTTAGTTTGGAACCTACTCTCATTATCGAATTAATAGAAATATTATTCAACCTCGATATTATCTCAGGTGTTGTCTTATATCGTTGAGATATCTCCCATAATGTGTCGCCCTTTTTTACAATGTGATAGCCCGCCAGACTGTATTCCTTTTTATCCTCACCGGGTGCCTTAATATTCTTAAAGGCGGGGATCATCAGTTTTTTCCCTATGCTCAGACAATTCGGATTAATCCCCGGGTTATACCTATAGATCAATTTTACCGGCACCCCGTAGCATCTGGATATGGCGTAGAGGGTATCTCCTGAATGGACAGTGTGTACATGAAAGCGTATGAGTTTAAAATCCTTATTTTCAAGTGTACTGGAAATAATATCCTTGTATTGTGCAGGAATTTTCAAATAGTATCCCCTGCCTGCCGGAGGAGTAATATTGTGGTGCAGCTCCCTGTTCCCTGATTTTAAGATTTCCAGAGGTACCCCTGATTCTCTGGAAAGAAGGGTAAGGTCAATGGGTCTGTCAAGTTTTATTCTATCCCAGACAACCGGGTCATCCCAGGAAACAGGAAGACCGTTTCTCCCGGGGTGAAGACATATTCTTGAAATAGCAAGAAATTTCGGCACGTAATGGAGTGTTTGCTCTGGTAATAAACCGGCCTTTGCAAGTTTCCAGAAATTATCAATCCCGGTCTTCTTTATAAGACGGGTTATTCTTCCTAAACCACAATTATATGCGGCTAATGCGAGGAGCCAGTCTCCGGTTACACTATAGTTGTACTTCAATTTTTTTAGAGCAGCATCGGTAGATTTCCAGAAATCCCTTCTTTCATCAACCCAATCATTGATATCCATGGAATTACCGGTGCTGTTTCTCATAAACTGCCATATCCCGACGGCTTCCGATCGGGAGACAGCACTGGAAATATATCCGGACTCAATAACCGGCAAAAAGCGAAGTTCCAGAGGCAGGCCGTAATGGATAATCCGCTGATTAATAAAATAGAGATACTGTTTTCCTCTTTCCAGAACCTTTCGAATCCATTTCAAATTTCTTGGATTTCTGTATTTTTTCAGATAATGTTTTACCAGTTTATCGTTTTCATTTTCAAAAGTAAAAATTTCTATTCCCGAATGTCCCTGGATGGGCGGTATCATGTTATGTTTGGTTATTTCGGGCTTAATATTTCTTGAGATACCCTCGGGGAAAAAAGGAGTACCGAAACAGAAAATCAACCTGATTATTACAAGAACCGGCAGCAGCTTCTTTTTCATTTATTACAGACCCTCCGGTTTTATTATTGGCCGTTTCTTGATGCCGCAAAAGGTTTTTTACCAAAATAAATACCTGCCCACTCCCATTTGCCATGGATGCCCGGATCAGCAGGATAATATACCCTGCGGAAATAGAGATGCCATTCGGATATTCTCCAGGTAGACCACCCCCATGTTCTCAGGTATGCCTCTTTGTTATTTGAATCGATATCAAGATTTTTTTCAAAGGAGACTCTTTTTGATAGAAGAGATCTGAATCCTGATATGAATTCAGGTATTGCCTCGGATTCTTTTTGTTCCCAGGACATTGTAAAAAAGTTAACCTTTGCTTTGTACTTGTAGAGCTTGCCTGGATTTACATTTGAGAGGGCATCCTTAATATTTGAAACGAGGGTATCCAGATCTTTCACAAGCCATTTCTTATTTGAATTGTGGAATTTTATCATCTCTTCGACATGTTCTCTCGCATACGGTACGCCGGGGACCGAGGATTCCTCCGAATTCAGGAAATTCAAATAGGCTTGTGTTGACAGATCCCATTCCCCCAGTTCTTCATAGGTTTTTGCTAGGTAGTAAAACGTCGGGCCTTTTTCGATTTTGCTTCCAAATCTCGATATTAAATCTTTATAGTAATCAACCTTTGATATCCGGAATACAGGAAGTTTTATTAAATTACTCAAACATAAAAAATGTATTGACTCCTTTCTGTAGAGAAGATCAGGATAGTTTTTAAGAATTCTTTCAAAATAATGAACGGCAAAAGGGATCGAATTATTGTTTAGATAATTCTGCCCTATTCTATATAGATAAAATGCGTCAAAGGGATCTTCAGGATTTGAGATTACATATGTTGCCAGGAAGAGGTTGAGACGGTTAATATTTCCCGATTCTTTTAAACTCTTGATAATCTGACTGATGATAATAAATTTTTGTTCGGGATTCTGCTCTTTTTTCTCAAGAAGAGAAAACAATTCTTTTAATTCCTGCTTCCTTTTCATATTACCGATAACGAAAAAGGACTGCCCGTCATCACCACAGGAGCTTGAAAAAAAGGATATGAAAATAATCAAAAATAATGCTCTCTTCATATGATAGTGGATACTATCATACTCAATTCTGGTTGGCAACACTCTTCTTGAGTAAGTCCGGGATGCGAATCGACATAGTTACCAGGATAAACATATTTAACGGTTGTTCAAATAAAAATACTGAAGTAGAATTGGAACGAGAGAAATATATTGTAAAACGGACTTTTTCTACAGGCTCGTTATACATGAGGGAGAGAAGTAACCAAATGATAAAAGAAAAATATAAACAATTGTGTACTCTATAGGACATCGTTTACATTTATCTAAGGACATCCTTTACAGTTTTAA
>CAZEKV010000208.1:0-3361 GCA_964512945.1 uncultured Spirochaetales bacterium
GATCGGGAGATTTTTTGGGTAAGGGTTTTTTAAAAGGAACCCAGAGTCACCTTGGATTTTTGCCCGAACAGAGTACGGATTTTATATTTTCCATAATTGCAGAAGAGTGGGGCTTTATGGGTATATTAATTATTTTTCTATTATTTTCTATTGTTATAGTTCGGGGACTGTTTATTATACATAATTCAAATGATTTTTTTGCCATACTTCTCGGTTACGGCATTATTGGAATGATTTTTTTTCATATTGTTGTTAATATTGGAATGACTATAGGATTAATGCCTATAACAGGAATTCCTTTGTTGTTCTTATCCTATGGAGGATCTTCGTTATGGACAGGAATTTGCGGCATAGGAATTTTATTAAGTATTTTTCAGAAAAGATATAATTGATAAATATGCTAATAACAAAGGAAGAAATACGGAAGTTGTTGTTATCAGTTGGGAAGCCCGGGCGCTATTCCGGGGGAGAATATGGTCAGGTAATAAAAGATAAATCAAATAAATTAAAAGTAGCACTTTCTTTTCCCGATTTGTATGAAATTGGAATGTCGAATTCTGCAATTAGAATTATTTACAGTATACTTAATTCAATTAATGGAGTTGCATGCGAAAGGGTTTTTGCTCCTGCCCCCGATATGGAGAATGAACTCAGAAAAAGAAGGATTCCGTTATTTTCTCTTGAAAGCGGAACACCCCTCAATGAATTTGATATAATTGCCTTTTCAATTGGTTATGAACTGGCTATAACAAATGTATTAAATATTCTCGATACGGGGAGGATCCCATTTAAAAACAAAAATAGATCGGGGAATGATCCAATTGTTATCGCCGGTGGTCCTGCCATAATAAACCCCGTGCCCTTTTCTGATTTTATTGACTATTTCTATATTGGTGAAGCTGAAGGTGAATTAAGAGAGCTGTTTTACAAAATATATTTGTTGAAAAAGAAGGGAGCAAAAAGAGAGGAAATAAAAGAAAGATTTGAAAGGGAAGAATACATCTGGTATAGGGGGAAAAACGAGAAGACAAAGAAGGCAATTTACTCCGGGTTTGGTAGCCTTGAAAATTATATTTTCCCGATTCCTTCGCTAAAAACCGTACAGAATAATGGCGTTATTGAAATTATGAGAGGATGTTCGAATGGTTGCCGGTTTTGCCAGGCAGGATTTCAGTACCGGCCTACAAGAGAAAAAAGCATCGATATTATTTTGCAGGAAGCTGAGAAAAACATATATGACTATGGTCATAGAGAAATAACTTTATCCTCTCTTTCCAGCGGAGATTATTCAAGGATCAGCGAATTACTTGATATCTTGAATAGAAAATACGAATCTAAGTGTATATCTTTTTCGTTGCCTTCTTTAAAGATAAATAGCTTTACACTTCCGTTATTGTATTCGATTTCAAGAATAAGAAAAAGCGGATTAACTTTTGCTATTGAAACACCGAGAAGTAATTCACAAATCAAAATTAACAAGAGGGTTGATTTTGATTCCGTAGTGAAAATTTTATTAGAGGCCAGGGATAAAGGGTGGAGATCGGCAAAGTTCTATTTTATGATAGGTCTTCCTTTAATAGAAAACGAAGAAAGCGACATTATTAATTATCTATTAGAAATTCGAAAGAAAGTAAAAATTAAAATCAATGCAAATATTGGAACCTTTGTTCCAAAACCTGATACTCCTTTTCAATGGGAAAAGCAAATTGGAAAGGAGGAGGCATTGGAAAAGATATACAAAATCAAGGAATCATTACCTGGTAATATTTTTAAAATCGGATATAATTCTCCTGTAACTTCCTATATCGAGGGTATTATTTCCAGAGGAGACTATAGAATAAATAGATTAATAGAAAATGTCTACAAAAATGGAGCCCGTTTGGATGCCTGGAATGAATTCTTTAAACCGAAAATATGGGATGACGAAATAAAAAAAATGTCCTTTGATGTAAAGAGTGAAATCCTGGGGAAAAGAGACATGGAATCCAAATTGCCATGGGATGTAATCGATTCAGGGGTATTAAAAAATTTTTTAATAAAAGAGAATAATAAGGGAGCTATCACAACTTCTATTTGTGAGGAAAATTGTAAAACAAGATGCGGTATTTGCAATGATCATTTTTTTGTAAAAAAAACTCCCACTCCATCTATCAAAGATTTAGATATTGAGAAAATTATCGAAAATGAATCAAAAAAAATAATTTTTTCTTTTACAAAGAAAGATCAAGGTATTTTCCTATCGCATCTGGATGTTTTGCGAAGTTTTGAACAGGCTCTTCAGAGGGCAGGATTTCATTTGAAATTTTCAGAAGGATTTAATCCAAAACCAAAAATTGAATTTGCAAATCCTTTATCGCTTGGTATAATTTCCAGTGAAGAAATTTTATCTGTTATAATAAATAATTACAGTAGTTCAGAAAAAATTAGAGAACGTATTAATAAGAAATTACCGGTTGGGCTGAGGGTCATAAGAGTAGGGGAGTGCAGGGAGAATCTAACTGTCAGAAGAAAATCTTTAATGGCAGTCTATTGGGGCTCATTATTCAGTATTAAATTACTTAACCAAAGTCTTAAAGATAAAGTATTGTCTTTACTAAATGAAAATTCCCTTGTTATTAAAAAGTCAAAGGATGATATTATATATACATATATCCAGCAAAGGGAAAGAGGCCCGAATAATCTAAGAAAAATTCTCCTTACAGGTATTAGTGAGAACGAAATTAATAGCGGTTTGATCATGACGAGGGAAAAGATATTTGCAAAGGACTCTGAAGGAAACAGGATTGATTATTTTTCTATGTATTGCTGATTTTATTTTTCAGAGCTGATTTGTTTGCTTTTTGATTCTTCCCAGTATCCGTCCATTTCCGTTATATTGGAATCTGAAAAGGATTTTCCATTTTCCTTTAGTTTTTTCTCAATATAATTAAATCGTCTTATAAATTTTTGATTTGTGTTGTGCAGGGCTATCGAAGGATCGATATTCAGAAATCTTGCTATATTTATTATTGAAAACAAAATATCACCAATTTCATTTTCGGAATTTCGCAGATTCTTCTTTTTTACTTCTCTGATAAATTCATTTACTTCTTCATTCAGTTTTGAGATTATATCATCCATTCTTTCCCAATCAAATCCAGTTTTAGAAGCCCTTTTCTGAATCACCATTGCTCTTTCAAGGGGAGGTATATCTCTTGGAACTGAATCCAGTATAAATTCTTTTTTGCCTCTGCCTTCAATCTCTCTCTTAATTCTATCCCAATTTTCCGTAACTTCTTTTGAATCTTTTACCTTAAGATTATCAAATACGTGTGTATGTCTTCTGATATGCTTATTCGATACTTCCTTAAATATATCTGTC
>CAZEKV010000209.1:0-3341 GCA_964512945.1 uncultured Spirochaetales bacterium
CAAGAATGACAACAGGGGCTTTATGGTTGTAAGGTTTGGAAATGTCCTGGGCTCACGGGGGAGTATTGTTCCCCTTTTTACAAAACAAATACTCACAGGAGGCCCTCTGACGATCACAGATCCCAGAATGTCAAGATTTTTTATGACAATACCTGAAGCCGCTTCCCTTGTTCTAAAAACGGGGGGTGTCGGAAAAAACGGAAATCTATATATACTGGATATGAAGGAACCCCTCTTAATAAAGGAGCTTGCAGAACAGATGATAGAATTTCACGGCTATACCCCGGGAAAAGAAATCCCCATAAAATATATCGGGATACGCCCTGGAGAAAAAATATTTGAGAAATTATGGGAAAATGGTGAAATTCCCATAAAAACAAAACATAGGGGTATATTAAAACTCCGGAAAAAGAGCAATTATGGAAACTCTTTAGGGGATTTCCTCCTCGAACTCAAAAGAATTTGCTACCTGGATAAAGATTATCCCTCTTTTTACAGAAATAGAAGAAAATTGAGAAAACTATTATGCTCCAAATTTCCAACCCTGACGGTACCTGAAAATGAACCGGAATTCTAATTTTATACCATTCGCCCTCCCCTCCATCGGCAGGGAAGAAGAAAAGAGTGTTATTTCAGTATTAAGAAGCGGATGGTTGACAACAGGAAAGATCACCTCCCTTTTCGAATCGGAGTTTGCCGGGTACCTCGGGGTGAAACATGCCCTGGGCGTAAATTCCGCTACTGCAGGGCTCCACCTCGCCCTCGATGCAATTGGAATAAAAAAGGGCGATGAAATCCTCACCACCCCCTATACCTTCGCAGCTACTGCTGAAATAATCAAATACTTTGGGGCAAAACCGGTATTTGTTGATATTGATAAAAACACTTTTAATATTGACCCCGGATTAATACCGGGTAAATTGAACAAAAATACCAGAGCCATCATCCCTGTTCATATTGCCGGACTACCCTGCGATATGAAAGCAATAGATATGCTCTCAAAAAAATATGGGATAAAAATTATAGAAGATGCTGCCCATGCCTTTCCAGCAAAGACAATGGATGGGCGGGCCGGAACCATCGGGGATATAGGGGTATTTTCTTTCTACGCTACAAAGACAATAACAACCGGTGAGGGCGGAATGGTGGTTACCAATAATGATGATTACGCAGAAAGAATCTCAACTATGCGCCTTCATGGAATAGATAGAAAAGTATGGGATAGGCATAGGGGAAAAACCCTGTCATGGGAATACGAAGTTGTTGAAGCAGGCTATAAATACAATTTGACGGATATCGCATCCTCAATAGGCCGCTGTCAATTAAAAAAAGCCGATGCTTTTCTTGCCAGAAGAAAATACATCGCCGAGAAATATATAGAGAAATTCAATAAATATGATTTTCTAATCCTTCCTCCCAGATCGGATAATCACTCCTGGCATCTTTTCATACTGCGCATTAACGAAAAAAAACTCACAATAAGCAGAAACTCATTTATGAAAGAACTGGAAAAAAAAGGAATAGGAACATCCGTCCATTACAAACCCCTTCATATTATGCCCTATTATAAAAAAACATTAAAACATGAACCTGAAGACTTCCCCGAATCCATTAAGGTTTTTAAATCGGCAATAAGTCTTCCCATATATCCCGGACTCAATAATAGCCAGATCAACAGAATAATTTCTGCCGTTCTGGATACCGGACTATCAAATTATAACGGGAAAATCCATGCCGGATAGGAAAAAGTCATTTCACATTAATGATTTTAACAAAAAAAATATGCTGTTCTGTAAAATAATTAGGGCAGAAATATCTAGAGGCGAAATTAAATCCATAGTATATCCGGAAGATACCGGAAATTGCAGTGTTTTTAGAACTGAGAATATCCCCGGAAATAACTTCATTTCAGTATCGAATGATAGAATCCCCTTACTGGCTGAAAGAAAGATCAATTATTACGGCGAACCAGCAGGATTGGTATACGGAACTGATGAAAAATGCCTGGAAGAATTTATTAAAAAAATCCAGATCGAATATAATAAAGAGACATCTTTAGAAATGAACAATTATGGAAAAGATCAGATAATCAGGGAAAGAAGATTCTCTAAGGGCGATCCTGAAAGAATATTCATAAATTCAAAAACAACAGAAGAAAAATATATTATTCCTTCAAAAAGTATTTATAGCTGTGACAACCAGGGAGCCTTTAGCGAATTTGAAGAAAACATTTTGACTGTAAATACTTCAACACAGTGGCCCTATCATGTGCTGAATTCGGTCTGTAATTGTTCCGGAATAAACAAAAAAAAACTGAATGTAATCGTTCCCGATATTTGCGAACAGAATAATAATAAAATTTATTACCCCTCATTACTCGCAGTCTATGCCGCCCTTATCACACAAAAAACCGGAAAGCCTGTAAAAATTATACTTAACAAAGAAACAGAAGAAAGTATCCTGAAACGCCCTGAAATGGTAATCAACTGTAAAACGGCATTCACAGACAGTCACGGGCTTGCGGCTCTTAGAATAGGCATAGATATCGACATTGGAGCCTACCCTTTCTTTCTTGATGAAATAGAGAATAGGATCTCCACCATGATATCCGGACTCTACAAATGCCGTAATACCGCAATAGTCTTACGCTTTATAAAGACAAGCAATCCCCCCTCTCCAGCCCTTGCCGGTATGGGATTCCCTGAAATTTTTTTCGCCCTTGAGACCTGCCTTGCAAAAAAGATAGGAGACATTTCCATCGATCCTGTTCACTGGAAAATTGAAAATTCGGCCGTAAAAAATGAAGAAGTTTATTCTGCCATTTTAAATGACATTTCGGTGATATCCGGTTTTCATAGAAAGTATGCCGCATACGAGGTGTTAAGAAATAACCGGATCACTAAAAATGCCTATCCCCCTGTAAAAGGAATCGGCCTCAGCATAGGATACCAGTGTAATGGTTTCTACAATGAGGGAAAAGACAGAGAACCCTATTCGGTTATTGTAAAACTTAGCAGAGGGGGAATCCTGGAGATCCTCACTTCCGGAATCAGTAATGAAAGCGGATCCTTACAGGTATGGAGAGATATGGCCTGCGATATACTCGGTATAAAAAAGGATAACATTGTAATTGGAAAAAACGGAACAACAAGTTTTCCTGACACAGGCCCATCTTTTCTCTCAAGAAATATTACAATTATCACAGGGCTAATTCTAAAATGCTGCAATGCTGTTAAAAAGAAACGATTCCGCTCTCCCCTTCCCATCGAAGTCAAACGCAGCTTAAAACTTCCGGAATCCTCGAATCCCTTTTATTCAGAATCCTCAGGGGCGGGCGTTGT
>CAZEKV010000210.1:0-3337 GCA_964512945.1 uncultured Spirochaetales bacterium
TGACATATCCCTGATTTTTAATAATGACATATGAAGAGTCCTTGGAATTGGAGTTGCCGATAGGGAAAGAGAATCAATTGATGTTTTATATTCCTTCAATTTTTCCTTGTCTTTTACCCCAAAGCGTTGTTCTTCATCAATGACAAAAAGACCAATATTTTTAAAAATAACATCCTTTTGTAAAAGCCTGTGGGTACCAATAACAAGATCAACAGATCCATTTAGCAGCTTTTCCAGAACCTTTTTCTGTTTTGATTTTGGAACAAATCTTGAGAGCATCGCTATTTCTACGGGAAAGCGTTTAAATCGCTCTATAAAATTTTCATAATGCTGTTCCGCAAGAACAGTCGTAGGAGCGAGAACAGCAACCTGTTTACCGCTGCTGACCGCCTTAAAAGCAGCCCTCATCGCAATTTCGGTTTTCCCATAGCCGACATCTCCGCATAAGAGACGATCCATCGGTTTTGGGCTTTCCATATCAATCTTTATTTCTTCAATACTTTTCAGCTGATCCCGGGTCTCTTCAAAGGGAAAAGAGGCCTCAAATTCCACCTGCCAGTCCGTATCGTGGGGATAGGCAAACCCCTTTGCCTTTTTTCTTTTTGAATACAACAACAACAATCTTTCAGCGAGATCCTCTACAGATTTTTTAACCCGATTCTTTCTATTTTCCCAGCTCTTCCCTCCAATTTTATCAAGAGAAGGCCTTCCCCCTCCCTGGCCAATATATTTCTGAATTAAATTCACCTGTTCAATAGGGATAAAGATTATCTCATCTCCGGAATATTCAAGCTTGATATAATCCCTGTTTGTTCCAAGGGCTTCTATCCTTTCAATCCCGAGGAATTTTCCAATTCCGTAATTGATGTGCACAACATAATCTCCGGGATTTAAATCAACAAAGGTATCTATGGGTTTTGAAATTATCTTTTTTGATAGACCGGGAATTCTTTTTCTCCGCCCAAAAATCTCATTTTCCTGAATGGCAATAAAATTAAGATCGGGAAGTGAAAATCCTGATGATATATTGTTATTTATTATCGTTATATCAAAATCTCTTAACAAATGCTCAATTCTTTTTGCCTGAGATTCGGATTCGGCAAAGATAAAAACTTTGTATTTATTATCTATAAGACTGCCAAGTTCTTCTTTTAGATACTTAACATTTCCAAAAAAGGATCTTGGACCGTCATAGTGGAATTTAACAGAGAAAGAATCTACATCCGACTTCTTTCCAATAGATGGGAAAATAATACTTCTTTTCTTTTTGGCAAACATAATGCCAAAATCAAGAATCAAAGTATCCGGTAAGGGAAGCTTCATTTTTCTATCAAACCTGTATTTCTTATATAAATCTACAAATTCTTTCTTTAACAGGCGGAAGGAATTATCAAGTCTTTCCTTATCTTTATAGAAGACCACACAATTATCAGACATATAATCAAGTATGGAAAAACTATTTTTAAATGAAGAAGGAAAATAGAGTTCTTCACCATTTGTCTCATGTTTTTGTTGAAGCTCTTCTATCACATTTTTATCTATATCGGATTTTCTTTTTAATTCGGAAATTCTTTCATCAGTCCAGTGAACCTCTTTTACAGGAAAAATTAGAAATTTATCCAGTTTCCCGGTAGTAAACTGAGTTGACGGATCAAAATATTTTATGTTCTCAATAATATTGAAATCAAATACAATTCTAACTGCCTCGTCGTATCCATATGGGAAAATATCAAGAACCTCTCCTCTTAAGGCAAATTCTCCAGGGAAACCAACCCTGGAAACCCTGAGAAATCCAAGTGCCTGGAGTTCCGTTTCAAGGGAAACAGGATCGATAGAATCATTCATTTTTAGTGAAATAATTCTTTTTTTCATATACTCCGGCGGGGGTACAGGAATAAGAAATGCCCTCAAGGATGTTATAAGAATTTTTATTTTCCCCGTCAAAATTCCACATAAGCATTTTGATCTTTCACCGAATATAGAAGCCTGAGGATTTATACCGCTGTAGGGGATACTCTCCCAGGAGGGTAAATATGTAATTTCAGTATCCATCAAATAGAGATCCCTGTACAATTCCTTTGCTTCTTTTTCGGTCGGGAGAACTATTAGAAATTCCCCTTTATGGTATTTTTTAAGTGAATCTATTAGAATTGCAAGGAAAAAACCGTCGGGGCCCTCGACACTTATGGGATACTCCTCGTTTAAAAAATGCTTCAATAATTTCTTATATGGAAGATAATCTTTTATTATTTCCATGATATTTTTTCTGAATAATGTTATCATTTATTTTACCGAAGATATAAACGTAGAGGTGTTGGATCTGGAAATAGGATATTTACCAGATATAAAATATTTTTTAACTGATGGAGATTTATTTTGAAAAGAACATTCACCTTTCTCATATTATTTTTCATGCTGTTTTTTCCTTTTATTTCTGTCTTCCCGGAAGTACCGGAGGGCATCGATTTTAAAATACGCTATTACAATAAAAAGATATATTTCCCCGAAAACCCGGTTTTATTAAAAATGGAGATTATAAATAACTCCACAGAAACCCTTATCCTAAAAATCGCCGACAGCCACGTTTTCAATCTTGATTTTGAGGTAAAAACGCTCACAAACATTAAATTAAAACACTCTGATAAATTTAACATAGACCGTTATTCAAATCAACCTGTCTTCTTCAGGGAAATAAGCCTCGAACCGGGGGAAGAATATGCCTTTACGGAGGATCTTTCCAATTACATAGATTATACAACTCCGGGTGTCTATATTGTGAGGGCGTTTTATTATCCTGAATTAAATTCCGGCTCGAAATCCCTCAAGATTTATTCCAATGAACTCTCTCTCTCGGTTAGACCAACCGGAGGGATATCCGAAATGGAGGCAATTATTGAAGATAGGACAGGAGAGATACTTAAAAAAGAGGCTCTTCCGCCTGATAAAGTTGTCTCTTATACCCTCCATGCCCGACAAAAAAGCCAGTGGAAAAAATTCTTTTTGTATATTGATATTGAGAATTTCCTGATGAAAAATGATGTGAAAAAACAGAAATATATACGCCTATCCGAAATCGAAAGAAGAAATATGCTGCAAAAATACAAAAATAGAATTATAGCCGGTAAGGCAGTTCTAATAGACATGCCAACGGAATTTAGAATTACAAAAACAACATACAATAAAACCAGAGGACAGGTGGAAGTTTTTGAGAAATTTGATCAGGGAGACTATGTAGAGAAAAAAATGTACATCTATTTTCTGGTAAAAAAGAATGATATCTGGAGAATTAATAATTATTTAGTTACAAATTTGGGCACTGAGTAAAATGAAACTTCTT
>CAZEKV010000211.1:0-3312 GCA_964512945.1 uncultured Spirochaetales bacterium
ACGGAAGTAGCGGCAAGTGATTATACTGCCACACAATGAAATTGATAATCTGTATGGGAGGAAGATAATGGCTAGTAAGTGTTGTAACAGCATGAAAGAAAAATTGCTGAAAAATATTATTTTTACCGGGAAACTACTACACAACCCGACAGCAATTTTTCGCAGTATGGTACTAAATGGTGGATTTGTAGAGCCAATGTTATTTATGGCTTCAATGGGGTTTGCTTCAAGCAGCGGTACGTGTTTGTGGGCTGCACAATGGAAAATAACATCACATTTAAGGCGTTCCATAACAAAATTCACATAATCCCTATCTTGAAGTTCACCGATTACGGGAACGATAGTTGCCCTTTCTCCAACCCCTTCTTTCTGGAGTATTCTAAGTTCTTTTTCTATTTCATAGATACTATTTTCATCATGATCCAGGAGAAACAGCCTTTGAGCACCCCCGGAGAGAAGCTGTCTTGAAAGTTCACTTCCGATGCTCCCCCCTGCCCCGGTTATAAGAACCCTTTTCCCCCTTAGATATTCGAGACTTTTCTTTAACGAAATAAAGACTGGAGTCCGGCCGAGAAGGTCGTGTGCATCTATTGATCTGGTTTGTACAAGATGAGCCTCTCCATCCACAATCTGAGAGATGCCGGGTAGGAGTCTTATCCTCGGTATTTCGGTTGATTTCAGGATAGAGTATATCCTCTTTAAAAGAGATCGGGATGCCCCCGGTATGGCAATCAGGGCTTCATTGAGGGGGTTTTTTTTAATAATCTTTACCGCCTGATTAATTGGCCCCAGGACAGGTATTGAATTTATAACAGTACCGATTTTTTTTTTATCATCATCAATGAAAGCTATTATTTCCCCAAATATAGCTTTCCTGATTATTTCGGCGGCTATTGCCTGCCCCGCAAAACCGGCTCCAATTATGTAAATTCTGTTTTTTTTCTGCTCATTCATATTTTTCTAATCTTTCTCTATCTGGAGGAGTTCAAACCCAAAGTCAACGGAAAAAGATTTCTCATAGAGTGAAAGTTTCACCTTTGCCCTCTTCTTTCTTCTATCGACCCTTATTATCTTTCCCTCCAGTCCTTTCATCGGCCCCTCGACAACCCGTATACGCTTATTCTCGTCAAAATACACAGTGGATTTATCAACAATCTCCCCGAAAGACAGGAAATGTGCAAGAAGGGATTTATCACATATGTTGACGGGGACGATGTTATGATTGTTTTTTAGGAATCTGAGAAAACCGGGGGTCTTTTTAAAAATCCAGTAGAGATTTGAAGATATTTCATCTGTTTCAACGAAAACATATCCCGGGAAAATAGGAGACAGGGATTCTTTTCCTGCCCCTTTTTTCCTGACTATTAGCTTTCTCCTGGGCCAGACAAGCTGCACATCATTTCCTGCAATCTGCTGTTTCGCCAGAGATATATACTTTTCTTCATTCTTTGTTTTTACCTGAATAACAAAGTAATTCACTTTTTACGGGATTTCCTTTTAAAAACAGCCTTTATTTTCTCCAATTTTTCGGCCTCTACAGGATCCTTGCGAGCCGCCTCAAAGTATGCGGAAATAAAGGCAAGAAAAACGCCAATCCCCATTACTACAAAAAAAGCCGTGATAGATGTCATAAGTCTTGGGGGGCCTGACTTTTTCTCCAGGATCTCGGCTTTTTCAATTACCTGAAAGGTCTTTGAGTCATCCATTTCTTCAATTTTCACACTCTCGTACTGTTGTCTCAATGTGGTCATTATTTTGTTACGTATTGCTATATTTCTTACCATTTTCCCGTATTCCGATGCGAGTTTCTGGCTGTAGGTCCTCGATATAAAATTTGCGAAGACAATATCCCTTACCTGTCCGCTGGAGGAAACATCGGCACTCATTATGCCGTGTCTTTGCTGAAATCTCAGGAGTTCATTCTCTGATACTTCCATTTCGCTGTTGATTTGCTTCAGGCGTTCTTCAAGGAATTTCTTTTTTGATATTACTTTTTCCATTGTAAGCTCTTTGAAGCGGAGTTCAAGAAGTTCAAGAACCCGGTTAAGAAGTGTTGTTGCAAAGACCTTATCCTTATCTGTAAAGCTTATGAGAAGCATATTTGTTTCCGGCGTAAAATTAACACTGATAGATTTTACCAGCTTTTTTCTCGACCTTGTCCTGGGACAATCTGTTAATTTCCATCTTTCTATGAGGTTGAATTCCTCTACTATCCGATCCATGAGATTATTTCCCCTAATCAGTTCCTGTGCGAGGGCTGCGTCGGGATTTAAACTTGTATTACCCGACAGGCTGCTTAATGATGACAGGTGGGAGAGGGATCCCCCCAGCATGGATGAGAGGGACTTCGTTTCTGGATTTTCAAGGCGAACCTTCACTGTCGGTGTGAAATAATCGGGACAAAAATTATAGGGAGAATCCATTGGTATAAGGAATTTGGATATTAACATGTACATTAATGTAAAAAATCCGGCAGTAAAGGAGGGGAAAAGAATCATTTTCCACCTTGTGACCAGAACCATGACAATATCCAGCAGTGAAATGGTATTTTCATCCTCTCTTTTTGGATTCGAAAGATTCATAACAACTCCTCTGGTGAAGAAAGTATCACGGAAGAAGAAACACTTCAACCTCTTTACAATACCTAAATTTTAGGTATATAAAAGATAGTTATGAGGCGTAGTATTTACATAATTTCTCTCCTGCTGTTAAATTTTCTCCTTTTTTCGAAATCAATATTTGTTTATCTTAACAATTCAGAAAAATCTACTTTTTTTGTTGAAGAGGGAATAATCGATTGTTTTTTTGAAGCGGGGCACATTGTTTTTAATGCCGAGCAAAAAGAGGGTATAGGGGGAAGATCCCTGATCTTGGCCAAAAACGGGGGTGCGGATATACTAATTGAGATAGAGATTGTCTATTCTGCGGGTGAGGAAAAGGATGCTCTCCCCCTTTCTGTATCAGCAGAATTCCGGGTTATTGATATTGTAAAAGACAGCACTACCGTGGGGGATGGGAGAGTTAGTATGGATTTGATTACTGCCGGGAAAAAGAGTGATATCGAGAAATTCTATTTTAATTTTGGGAAAAGTATCGCGAAAAAAATTATGGAGAGGGGTTTTATCGGTTGAATAGTTTTCAACAATGGCGATTTTTGAAACTATGGAAATGGGGGTAGATTCCGTTTCCCGGTGATTTTTTGATGTGTTGGTTTTTTTAGATTTATGTTTTGCCGGAATTTGTATAAATAATTATGCTATTCTGCCGAATTATAGAGGAAGGGGAGTGTTTTATGAAGTATGCTGTACCATT
>CAZEKV010000212.1:0-3266 GCA_964512945.1 uncultured Spirochaetales bacterium
ATCGTTGTATAACTCAGGCATTATCAATCTCCCGAAACAGCTGTCTAATTTTTCCATGATCCTTGATCCCCGGCTCTTTTTCAAGGCTGCTTGATAAATCAATCAATTCGGGGGAAAAATCCCTTATAATTTCCCTTACGTTATCCGGGCCAATACCCCCGGCAAGCCACAGGGGATATTTTTCCTTTACAGCATTTACAACTGACCGATTGATTCTTTTTCCACTTCCCCCGTAGGCACTTTTCGAAAAAGTATCGAACAGAACCCGTGGGCATCCATAGCCGGAAATAGCATCTATATCCCTTTCTGAACGCGGTCTTAAAGCCTTGTAGTATGGAAAGGCCTTCTTATAGCAAACAGCAGGCTTTTCATCTCCGTGAAACTGTATCACATCAATAAATCCCTCATTTAATAACTTATAAGCCTCCGCTTCGCCGTGCTGACCCCTTACAACTATTCCCGCCTTAGGAATCTTAATATTCTTGATGCCCCGGAGAATTTCGCTGTCTGCCCGTCTTGGAGAATCTGCAAAAACAAAACCGATCATGTCGGCTCCCGATTCCGCTGCCATTTTAGCATCTTCAATTCTTGTCAGACCGCAGATCTTTACAAGGGGCCGGTTTTCTTCTATCCCGCTAAAAATCCTATTCCAGAAATTTGTCTTTATCTCTGTATTCAGACCCGATATTAAATCCGTTATCAACTTTGGGTCTTTTATAACTGCCTCTCCGACAAGAATGCCTGAAAACCCGGCTGTTTTTGCAAAAACAGCATCTTCTTCTGAGTGAATACCCGATTCGAAAACAATACTTGTATCCCAGTCTATGTACTTCCTGATTTTTAGGGGCAGGGCGAGATCAATCCTGAATGTTGAGAGATCTCTGGAATTTATCCCTGTTAATTTCGGCTTTAATTTCCTTATTTTTTTAACATCATCAGGGCTGTGAACCTCCACAAGAGCAGACAGACCATACTCTTCACATTTTGAATACATCTTATCTAATTTTTTCTCCGATAATACCCCTGCAATCAACAATACCGCATCAGCCCCTGCCAGATAGGATATTTCAATTTCCTCTTCATCCAGCAAGAAATCCTTTCGTAAAACAGCAATTCCCGGATAGGCCTTTTTAATATTGATCAAATCGTCCAGAGATCCCCCAAAATAATTCTCTTCCGTTAAAACAGAGATTGATTTTACCCCTCTGCTGATATACTCCCCTGCGTGGAACACTGGATTAAGGGAATCTGCCATACTGCCCTTCGATGGTGACTTCCTTTTTATCTCGCATATCAGGAATGGATTCCTGTCAAAGGGTACGGGGGGGTATTTTCGCCGTTGCGGGATTTCTTTTCCAAAAGTGTATCCTTTTTTTCTGATCGTATGCTTCCTGTTCTCTATAATTCTGTCTCTAATGTTATCCACAGGCATTACTCGCTTTTATTAGTTCTGTAACCTTTTCTTTTACAACCCCGTTCATTAAATTTTCTTTTGCCGTTTTATATCCATCCTCGATAGAATCGGCAAATCCGTAAACCATCAAAGCCGCCCCTGCATTCACTAAAACAGCCTCCCGTATGGCATCGGGACCCTTTCCAGCCAGCAAATCTCCGGCAATTACCGCATTTTCGGCAGCACTCCCCCCGCGCAGCTCCTCAAGTTTGTATAATCTAATCCCGATATCCTCTGGATTAAATATTTTATCCGTAATATTCCCCTCTTCGTCAATCATAACTATTCTGGAGGGTGCCGAAACGGAAATTTCATCAAGTCCATCCGTTCCATGAACAACCATTACCCGTTTTATGCCGAGGATATGAGCCGCCTTTGCCACAGTCATGCTGAATTCGTCAGAATAAACTCCTATTAACTGATACTCCGCCGAGGCAGGGTTTACCAGAGGGCCAAGAAGGTTCATAATCGTCTTTATTTTTAATTCCTTTCTTGCAGCGGCAGCATGCCTCATAGCTCCGTGATAAAGGGGGGCAAAAAGAAAGGAAAAACCGTTATCCTCTATCAAACCTGCCGCTTTATCGGGAGAAATGTCTATTTTTATACCCAGTTCCCTGTAAAAATCCGCACTTCCACTTATTGAGCTAACCGCCTTGTTGCCGTGCTTTGCCACAACCGCCCCGCAGGCGGAGGCAATCAGGGCTGTAAAAGAAGAAATATTAAAAGTACCCAATCCATCTCCCCCCGTCCCGCAGGTGTCAAGAAGGGGTTTTGAAATATCCAGCCTAACCCTTTTGGCCTGAAGCACTGAAGCACATCCCGCAATTTCATCAGAGGTAATTCCCTTGGCATTGAAAGCTGTAAGATACCCTGC
The DNA here is from genome assembly GCA_964512945.1 of uncultured Spirochaetales bacterium. Lineage (GTDB taxonomy): Bacteria > Spirochaetota > Spirochaetia > CAZEKV01 > CAZEKV01 > CAZEKV01. Next base: position 2,328 of record CAZEKV010000212.1, read on the forward strand.
AATCTGAGCGGTGCTGAGATTACCCTCTGTCAGCTCTTCCATAAACTCGGATGCCTCATCTTTACTAAGGTTAACACCTCTAATGATTCTTACCAATGTATCTTTTACAAAAAACGGCTTACGTTTGTATTTTAAAAAATTGTTTAATAATTTTTTTCCATATTCGGAAGCCATGGATTCAGGATGGAACTGGACTCCTTCCATGATATATTCTTTATGACGAATTCCCATTACTTCACCATCATCGCTCCAGGCTGATATCTCCAGATCATCAGGAATCGACCCAGGATCAAGAACAAGAGAATGGTATCTTGTAAAACAGGAAGGAGAAACGATTCCCCGAAAAACACCCTTTCCATCAGTCTTAATTGGTTCGGACTTACCATGTACAATATTTTTAGCCTGGATTATCTTCCCGCCAAGAGCATATCCTATGCATTGATGTCCAAGACATATCCCGAGTAGTGGAACTTTTCCCTTAAAATGGTTTATGACATCAACAGAAATGCCGGCATCTGCGGGGATTCCAGGCCCCGGAGAGATTATTATTCCTCGAGGCGCCATTTCTGCAATCATTTCAAGGGATACTTCATTATTCCGAAAAACATGGATTTCCATTTCTGTCAACTCACTTAGATATTGATAGATATTGTAGGTAAAAGAATCGTAGTTATCTATTATTATGTACATCGTTAAACCTCCACACCGACAGCAAGTGCAAGAGCCCTCGCCTTTTCGCCTGTCTCTTCATACTCTCTCTCAGGAGAAGAATCGTATACTATTCCAGCCCCTGCCTGGAGTATAAGCTGATTTCCCTTCTTTAACGCACTTCGTATTGTTATGCATGTATTAAGACTCCCGTCCGATTCTATATACCCGACAAGCCCCGCATAGAATTTTCTCGGCTCCCTTTCGATGGAATCTATCACTTCAATAGCT
>CAZEKV010000213.1:0-3212 GCA_964512945.1 uncultured Spirochaetales bacterium
AAGGGTGTTGATTCGGATAAGTAGAATAGGCTGTATTACAAACTCCGAAGACATTACACCGGATCCAGAGTTCCTGACTGGCAGAAATAAGCTCTCCGGCAACTCCGGAAAACCGTCAAACAGCTATTGGATAACTATTTCCGTTCTACCTATTTTTATAACATCACCCTTCTGGAGTTTTATGTACTTCTCCTTCGGGACAACTGAATTATTTACAAAAGTGCCATTTGTACTGTTAAGATCCTTTATAAAATATGAATCCTTTATCTTCTGAATAATCGCATGATGCCTTGAGGCAAGGTTATCCCCGATTAAAATGTCGTTATCTTTTTCTCTTCCAATCTTTATAGTACCGACAAGAGGCACATACCCCCCGGCATATGAAAGTTCCATTATTTCTGATTTTTTCAATCGGGAAAGCCGTTTACCAACATTGCTTTCGGAATAAATAGTATTATCCATAATCCCCCTACCCGCTCAAATAATAGCATATTGTATCTAAATATTCCAGATCTTTTTGGATCGTGAGTTCCAAATTCTAAAACCACTAACTTCAAAAAAGAAGAATTATCTTTGATATAGTCCTTTATGCTGTAAATAATTATTTTTAATTTGACAGATTTGTAAATCATGGGGTACAATGTTTGGAATGAAGAAAATGTACGTGGAGGAAAGATGATGAGAAAAGTAATAGTTATTTTGTTTGTACTGATTTTCGCTGTGGTTTTTGGCTTTGGTGAAAAAACCTTGAAAATTGGAACATCCGCAGGTTTTAAACCATTTGAGTACAAAGAAAGCGGTAAGGTCGTCGGTTTTGATATTGATCTGATAACAGCAGTAGCAAAACAGATGAAAATGAAGGTAGAAATCCTCGATATGGACTTTGATGCCCTGATTGAAGCTGTAAAAACGGGAACAATTGATGTTGTCGCTGCCGGTATGACAATAAACGGAGAAAGAAAAAAGGTAGTGGATTTCAGCAATTCTTATTTTGTAGCCAATCAATCGGTTTTAGTCAAAAAAAAATCGAAGGTTAAGTTAAAATCAGCGGAGGATGTCGATAATTCGAATTACAAAATTGGTGTCCAGAATGATACTACAGGAGCTATATGGGCGGATGACCATGCCCCGGATGCCGACATAAAAAAATACAGCAAGTATATTGAGTGTATTCAGGATCTGGAAAATGGAAATCTTGATATGATAGTGCTGGATAAACCAGTAGCCGAAGCCTACGCAAAAAACAGACCTGTTGTTATCGCTTTAACAATAAAGACAGACGAGGAGTACGGCTTTGCCGTAAAAAAAGGCTCCCCACTTCTCTCAAAAATCAACAAGGCTTTGAAAAAAGTAAAAAAATCCAAAACATGGGATGCCCTTTTCGCTAAATATTTTTAATGATGAATAGAGTCTTTTCATATTAAAAGATTTTAGGCCGGAATTCTTGATTCCGGCTTTTTTATGCCCGGAAGGCATAAATAGTAAATTCCTGAATTCAATTTCTAATATCATAATTTGACAAAATATTTTTTGTATGCTCTAATGCTATATTGGGTTATTTGATACATGCCGGATTTCTAAGATTGAATGTAGTGCAGATTGGTTTTGCCGTATTTCTATTATTTCAAAAATATTCAACTGATTGGCAGTAAGAATTTTGCAGGAAGTCCTGCAAGCTGTTCTGTGAAATCAAATCATTCAGGGTTCAGGAAAAGGTGATGGATGAAACATTAAAAATCCTTTTAGGTGCACCAATTGTAATAGGACAGGCAATGCTTGTTACCATTGTCGTAACGGTTTTAAGTATTATTCTTGGTTTTATTGTCGGAGTACCCCTCGCGATAGGCAGAACATACGGAAATAGATTTGTAAAAATAATCATTCAAGCCTACGAGGGATTTTTCCGCGGAACCCCGTTGCTTGTAGTTTTGTTTATTTTGTATTTTGGATTAAAGTATGTAACCATAGGGGGAGGGACGATTTTCGGGATTGTAAGGATCCCGGAGATTAGAATAAATCTTGAAAGATACCCGGCAGCGATATTATCTCTTGGACTTGTATGCAGTGCATATCTTTCCCTTATTTTCAGAGGAGCCATTCAGTCCATTGGAATTGACCAGTACAATGCTGCCAGAGCCCTTGGCATGGGGAAATGGACGGCAATATTCAATATAGTACTTCTACAGGCCTTCAGGATTTCCATAGCTGGATTTACAAATGAATTTACAATCGTTCTGAAAGATTCTCCTATCACCTATTTTGTAGCAATCCCTGAAATGCTTACTCAAGGGCTTGGTATAATTGACTCGGCAATGGGCAGGGTTTTTTATGAAATCTTAATTCCAATTTCATTAATTTATTTTATTCTGTTTCTTTTATCAAATAAATTATTCAGATTAATTGAGAAAAAACTTCAAATCCCGGGATTTGAAACAGGCGGGAGATAAAATGGAAAAACCGATTCTTAGAATAAAAAATGTAAAGAAAAGTTTTGGTGATAACAGAGTCCTGAAAGATATTTCACTGGATATTTCCAGGGGTGAGGTTGCCGTAATAATAGGTTCCAGCGGTACCGGGAAAAGTACATTGCTAAGATGAATAAATTTACTAACACCTCCGGATTCGGGGCAAATCTGGCTTGAGGGAATTGAACTGACAGATAAAAAAAATAATATTAATAAATTACGGCAGAACATAGGATTTGTTTTTCAGCATTTTGCCCTGTTTAACCATCTTACAGCTCTAAGGAACGTAATGATCGGAATGCGGAAAGTTTTGAAAATGCCGAAAGAGAAAGCCAGGGAAAAGGCATTAATGGAACTTGACAGGGTTGGGCTCATCGGCCATGAAAATAAGTATCCTGCCGAATTATCCGGGGGACAGAAACAGAGGGTCGGGATTGCAAGATCTCTGGCTATGAATCCCACAGTTATGCTCTTTGACGAACCCACTTCTGCTCTGGATCCTGAACTGACAGGCGAGGTTCTGAGCGTAATGAAAAATCTTGCGGAAGATGGAATGACAATGATTGTTGTAAGTCATGAAATCGGTTTTGCAAGGAGTGTCGGAGATAGAATTATCTTTATGGATAAGGGATATATCGTGGAAGAGGGGAAGCCCGAAGAATTATTGAAAAATGCAAAAGAAAAAAGAACCTCTGAATTTCTTAAGAAAATATCGGAGTTATACGGATAAATGCGGATATTTATTAT
>CAZEKV010000214.1:0-3211 GCA_964512945.1 uncultured Spirochaetales bacterium
GGAACGTACTTCACCCGTCTGAAAGAAACACAGCCAGATCCTCCATTGCCTGAAGAGACTTCTACAAAGGTTTCATCAACAAAACCCTTCATATTTACCTTATTTCCATAAATTAGAAAATCAATTAACCGGTTGATTCAATATAAACAAATTTCTTTCCAATCCTGTTCCTGAACTGAACACGTCCGGCCTCTACAGCATACAATGTATCATCTTTGCCTTTGCCCACATTTGTTCCCGGATGAAACTTGGTTCCGCGTTGTCTGATCAGTATTTCGCCCGCTTTGACAACCTCTCCGCCAAATTTCTTCACTCCAAGGCGTTTTGCCTGCGAATCACGGCCATTTTTTGTACTGCCCCCGCCCTTTTTATGTGCCATATTGTTAGTTCTCCTTAAAAATCATTCAATTCAAAGCTGCAATTATTCGGGAACTCTTTCTGAATCCCCTCGATACCTGTAATCAAAAATTCAGACACCCCCCGCAGCCATTCAAACTTTTCCGCTCTGCAGGATTCTATTCTTAAAAACATGTTTCCCGGTTCTCCAGCATCCGCAGTAAACTCCACTCCAGGTTCCCGGCTCACAAGTTCCCCTGCAGTCCTCAAAAGAACGGAAACTGCAGCACAAACTACATCAAAGCCCCGTATTTTCTGTCCTGAATGCCCGGAAGCCGTTATCTCGCTAATACACCCATATTCATTGCAGCTGATAGATATATTGATCAACTATCCTTCTTTACTCCGCTGATAGCCTGGATACGAACATAGGAATACTGCTGTCGATGTCCCCTTTTATTACGGTACCCCTTCCTCTTTTTGAATTTATAAACAACAACCTTTTTATCTTTTTTTGTATCTTCCAGGATTCCTGTAACCTTTACACCGCTTAAATACGGTGATCCAATCTTTACCCTGCCATTATCACTGGTAAGCATAACAGAAGAAAACTCCAATTTATCGCCTTTTTCTCTGTCAAGCCTGTCGACCTTTAAAAGCCCACCTTTTTCAGCCTTATACTGCTTACCCTTTATCTCAACAAGTGCATACATATACATACCCCATACGACTAATAAAATAGCAAATTCCCAACAGCCCATGATATTACATAAAATGGAAAATATGGTCAAGCTATTACTGGAATCCTTGTAAAAATTAGGTAATCTTTACATACAAAAAAATAATTAAAATTGCAAATACCATGCCGGATTTTTAATAACCCATTCAAATATATTTCTATATATCGAGGTAACCGTAAATAGCAAGCATCCTTGTAAAAGAATCTGAACCCTGTCTTCGGAAGGATCCAAGGAAGGGAGAACAATATGTACAATTTCCTGCTATTTTTATATTTTTTACACCCATATTTATAAACATATTTCTATTTGCTTCCTTTAAATCGATAAAAAAATCATTATCTCTTCTTATAACTGAATCCTGTCCCCATTTGTTTAAAAAAATACCGGCTCGTTCCCTGTCAACACTGTAGCAGCACGAGCCAATTGAGGGACCCATGATTATTTCAACATTCTCCGGCCTGGTTTTTGTCTTTTTAATTATCATTTTAAGAGCTGAAAGCCCTATTCCCGTACCCTTCCACCCAGAATGTAAAAGTGAAAAACTTCCGCTTTTTTTGTCATAGATAAATATGGGAAGACAATCTGCCACCGTTACAGCTAAGATACAGTTTCTATCGTTTGTAATAAGCCCATCTCCCCGAATATCCAGGCCATAATCCTGAATATTTACATGATGCACTTTCATTGAATGAAGCTGCTTTATTTGAAACAAACGCTTTTCATTAACTTTCAGATCCTCACACAGCTGTGATTTTCTGTAATTCCTGGTCTCTGAATATCCCATATCTCCGCTTTCCAAGGTTGATATTAGAGCAACGGGTCTTCCCTGCCCTCCGGATATTTTAATAAATTTAGAATCTTTCTTTATTCTAAGATTAAAATACTCCACCATCCGCCCATTCTAATATATTCCTGTAGAGTTTACAATTTATTTGCAAATCCCATGAAGCGGTACTACATAAAATATCAATAAGGTATGCTTTTTTTATGACAAACCGCTCCCGGATTGGAACGTAGAAAATTAGTTCCAGAAAAAATCATTTTCACCATAGCGTCTATGCTGCACGGCCTCGAGTATGTGATTCTCTCTTATTTTTTCCACCCCTTCAAGATCTGCGATTGTCCTTGAGATTTTCAGAATTGAATGGAGTGCCCTTGAGGATAGAAATAACTTCTTTATGGCTCTTGTTAATACCATCTTTTCATTTTTTTCGAGAAAACAATATTTATCCAGTAATCCGGGGGGAATCCTTGAATTTTTTGTAAATTTATTATTTTTGTATCTTTCATACTGAATTTTTACAGCCTTTTGTACCCTGCATTTTATTTTTTCACTTGACTCAGAATTTGATTCAAACAGTTTTTCAACCGGGACCGGAGATAGGGGAATCCTGATATCGATTCTGTCAAGAAGTGCCGAACCAATTTTTTTCCAGTATCTGGTTATCTCATTTATATTACACACACAAATACCATTTTCCCTTCCAAGGTTTCCGCAGGGACAGGGATTTGCTGTCATTATAAGCTGGAACTCCGCAGGAAAGATAAAACTCTTACCCGCTCTTGCAAGGTTAATTTTACCCGTCTCAAGGGGTTCTCTCAGAGACTGAAGAATACTTTTTTTGAATTCAAGGGCTTCGTCAAGAAATAAAACACCTTTATGGGCAAGGGAGATTTCTCCAGGAATAAGATTTTTACCTCCCCCTATCAAGCCCTCCATTGATGCAGAATGGTGAGGCATTCTAAATGGGGGATTTTTCAAGAGCCCCTCAGTCGGAGATAGTTTTCCAGCTAATGAAAAAATCCTCGTTATATCGATGGAATTGTTTTTTGACAATTCAGGGAGTATACCAGGAAATCTCCTTGCGGCCATTGTTTTCCCGCTTCCGGGAGGGCCGAAAATAAAAACATGATGTTCTCCCGCAGCTGCAATTTCCATTGCACGTTTCATTACTCCATGACCCTTTATATCGGAAAAATCTTCAAAATATTTTTTGCTTTTTTCCTGAATAGTGAATTCTTCTCTTTTTATTTCTTCCCCATTAGATATCTTCAGAAGTATTTCTACTGCCTCTGTTAGCCGTGAAATACCATAAATATTTCTGAAGCCAAAAGACCTTGCCTCTTTTAGATTA
>CAZEKV010000215.1:0-3172 GCA_964512945.1 uncultured Spirochaetales bacterium
TTTCGATTCAAATAATTCCTTTTGAGTCGGGATATCTTTTTGTACTGGAATAGAAATCCCCAGGCCTATAAGTCTTATCGTGCTCTTTTTATCCCAGCGCTTCTCCAGAAGTTCTTTTGAATGCTTGAATATTTCTTCAGCGGATATGAGATTCTGTTGAAGTGTTATCTGAGCAGTCGTTGTAGAAAAATCAGAATATCTTATTTTTACAAAAACTGTTCTGGCTCTATACCTTTTTTCCATGAGTCTGAACATTATCTGATGTGAGAGATCCAGAAGCAGACGGTTCAGGATTTCCCTGCTGTTTGTATCTACTGCAAGGGTTATTTCGCTGCTTATTGATTTATTTTTTGGATCCTGATTGTATATTCCCGGATCAATACCCCGGCAGGCATTGTATAAATATTTGCAGGAAGCCTTTCCGAAAATCGATTTTAATGAATTAGAGGAAAAAGCTCTCAGTTTTTTTATCGAGGTTATATTTAATTCCATTAACCTTTCATGGGTTTTTTTCCCGAGACCGCATAATTGGTTCAGCTCCAGGGAATCAAGAAATTCAATTTCTTTTCCGGCTTTTACGCGGAATAAACCATCAGGCTTTTTATAGTCGGAAGCGGCCTTTGCGAGGAATTTATTGCAGGCGATACCCACGGAGATTGTAAGACCTGTTGTTGTTTTAATTTTATTTTTCAGTCTTGCAGCGGTTTCTTCAGGATCTCCGAATAATCGCTCTGTACCTGTAAGATCAAGAAAAGCCTCATCTATTGATATCTGTTGAACAATCGGGGAAAACGAAGCGAGAAGCCTCATTATTTCCCTGGATATTTCCTGATAACGTTTCATCCGTACGGGTAAATAAACAGCTCCGGGACATCTTTTATAGGCGGAGGAAATAGGCATTGCAGAGTGGATGCCAAATTTTCTAGCCTCATAGGAGCATGCTGAAACGACTCCTCTTTCTCCGGGCGAGGCTCCTATAATCACAGGTTTATTTTTGTATTCAGGGTTGTCTTGCTGTTCTACAGCAGCATAGAAGGCATCAAGGTCAACATGGAAAATTATTTTCTCTTTATCTGCCATGGTTAGCCCTTTTGCCTTAGATTCAAGGGAGAGTGAATCGTGCATACTCCCATATTTTACTCCATAATATTCGAATCACAATCTAAAACTTTTCCTGATTACCAATTTATCTTTTCGATCAAAATATTTTTTACTTTCAAGTTCCAGAGGGAAGAGGTTTTTGTTATAGATTATTTCGATATTTACTGTCACCTGCTGGGCTTCCAAAAGAGTGAAGTTGACATCAAGTGGAACCGGAGGATTTATCCCGATATGAATATCTATTAAATTCGAATCGGGATGGAGCGAAAATGGGAAATTTGAATCAAAAATTATCAGGTTGTCTTCCGATGATAAACTGAAATTAATCTTGTAGGGTCTGCCGTTGGGAAGTATATTGATTTTAACATTCTGACGGTCAAGAAAGAAATTGATATTCTTATTTATTTTCAAAATATCCGGAATAACTTTTTGCTTTATCGAGAAATTTTTTTTATTCGATATTATTTCGTAGAGAAATTCGTTTTTCTGTTTTATTCTTATTTTGCCTAACGGAGCGGGGCTGGTAAAAGAAATAAAGCGTTTGCTGTTGTCAAGATTGATTGTATCAATTGTTTGGAGGGGTTGTTTATTGTTTTTGCCGTAGGGGTTATAAAGGACGAGAAAAAGGTAAATTATTACTATAGCAATCGAACATAGAGATATTGCAGAGGTATAGAAAAGATTCAGTTTCTTTTTTCTGGTTTTCTGGAAAATAAGATAAAAGCGATAAGCTGTAAGAATAAAGGGTAAAATTATAAACGACATCATTAAGCTGCTTAATGGGCCTGACATGACAAGTATGCCGGAGGCTCTGTGGGTGCCGGTCAGAAGAATATCGTATGCGGTTTTTAATAACCAGAATGGAGATATAATCATGCACAGGAATTTTAGTAGTTTGTTTCGGAAAAAAGAAGATAAAAATGTCCAGATAAATGCCCAGATAAAATAATAGGAAAATGAAATGTTCAGAATTCCAAAAATAATTATATCAATGAGCAATAAGAATATTGCAGCAGCAGAATAGAAACTTTTATTTTTGGGGAAAAAGAGATTGTTGAAGAATTTAAATGCGAAAAGAAAGAAAAGTGTTAAAAAAAGACATTTCAGAATAAAAAAGAGAAACGGCTGGAACATCCATACAGTTTTGTTATTTTTTAGAAAAAGAATAATGTTTAGCAAAAATACGGCAACGGAAAGAAAAAGAAAGATAAGTACGAGCAGCAGGGGAAAGGCTCTTAGATTTCTCAGCAGCGTTCGCAAATACCATAAAGTGTGCTTGATGGATGTTAGGGATACAAAAAGTGTAATTGAAAGAACCAGGATGATTACCAGGACATAAATGCTTTCTTTTATGATTAAAAACTTTGATGCTATCTGAAATACCAGGTAGTGCTGATCCCGGCTTGAAGGCAGTTCTCCACTGCTCTTTAAAAAACTTAAAAAGAAACTGGAATACAAATCAATATATTTTTCCCCCTTCATATCCCGGGCGGTCTCTTTCCCGCCCTCAATGTATATGGAGGGATAACCTTTTCTCAAATAATTTGTTATATGAGAGGGGTTATCAATAATACCAAGACGGAAAATCTGTATCTCACTGTTAAAAAGGGAAAAAGGGATATGGTTCTTTTGCAGAGAAGATATTGTTCTTTCTGTCAGCCATGCCGGAGAGATGATTCCTTTTCCGCCCGGTTTGACGCCAAGCTTTTTTGAGAATTTTGATAAATTTAAATAAATAACCGCCGATCTGTTTTTTTTATAAAATGAATTGAGAAAATGGGTGGAGCCGATGGGCTTATCAGGATTAAATTCGCCCCCCATAAACAGGAGTTTAACCGTAAGTTCCGGTGTGGATCGGATCAATTTTTCGGCTAATGACAGGCCGACAGCAGTGTTGATTATTCCGTTTTGTTTTCTTTCCTCTCCCTGCGGAGAATTTATAGGCAGGACGATAATGAGGAGGTCTTCCTTTTTCCCGGGGATTGTTGCTTCTATCCTGTGTGAAAAGGAATGGGTGTCATCGAGGTTATTGTAATCAAAGACATCAAAAGGGATTTTTAGATGGGAAAGA
>CAZEKV010000216.1:0-3157 GCA_964512945.1 uncultured Spirochaetales bacterium
TTACATTTTTTTGAAAGTATCCTGCTTGGGAAACCATAATCCCCCATTCCCAGCAGAATTCCGGGGATATTTTTGAGTTCTTCCGCTGCTGTAAAAATAGAAAGAAGATCGGCAGTACTCCCCGGCATAACGGCGGCCTTCGGTATTTCATTACTGTTGCGTGGGAGCTCCCTTATAATTCTTCCGAGATTAGCGGGTACTTTCTTAAAATCATGGATAGAACGAATTATCCTCGTCTTCGTTCCGGCAGCCGCCCGGTCAATTTCAGGAGCTGTAAGATCGCCCTCAAGATCAACAAAGGCAAAATGGCGGATCCCCTCCCTGCGTTCTTTTAGAGCATTAAACAATATCCTCTTACGTTCGTCCTCATTGCCGGCAAATCTGCCGCCGTCTGAGTTTCGCCTCAGGGTGAGTATTACAGGAAGGCGGGTCATGCCGGGAAAGGATCTCAGGCAATTAAGCTCATTATCATCTAAAAAATCCCCCCTGATTTCAACCATATCAATATGATTCCTGAGCGAATTGATGGTTTGAATATTTTCGTAGAGGGTCTTTCCTGTTAATGACAGGCAGATTCTCGACACTAAAAATCTCCCCGATATATATATAGATCAGACAGCCTGTCTTCGGTAAAGACAAACCGAACGTATACGGGATAATCAATATTCCCGGCCGGCAATCTATAGATCAGGGATATAGCATCCAAAAATATCGGATCGCCAAACTTCTCCCCGAGGATAACAGCCGCCGGTTTCTTTTCAATTCCCATCCCCAAACCATACACCTCCGAGTCATACCGATGATCCAGACGGATTTGCCACACACGGTTTTCATACCAGAAAAGGGATAAAAAATCTTCGTAAAAAAAAATTACATCATCCTGCCAGGCTTCTTCACCCCTGAAAACCGAGACTTCATCGGGGGAGCCGAATTGCTTATACGCTTCTTCTATCGAAAACCCAAGATAGCGCTCATAACCTATCTCTACCGGGGCTTCTTCCTTATCTTCTTCCGGGAAAAGAGAGAGAAAGGAAAAGAAAAGCATGTACAGTATAATAAAAAAACGCATCTGTAATCCTTCAGTATGAGATTATTAAAATGATAGATTAAGAGTAATTACCGTCAGACCGCTTGAACGAATCTGACTTACATTCGATTCAAATCGAACCTTTACTTTTTCACATGCATCATTTAGATAGGAAAGGTAGTAGAGGCCGAGTTCCGTATTGGTTTGGGCAGCCGGAAGTTCTTTGTAAAATTCCATGAGGTTTTTCTCTTTCAAATTTATCATCTTTTTATCGTTTATTGTCTTTTTCAAATCCTGATACTCAGACTCACGGTTGTAAATGGTAACCTCAAGGCGATTGGAAGTTCCTACAGAACTGCTCTTCCCTTTTATTTTCCAGCTCAGGTATAATTTCTCATTCTGTCTGGCCATTTCCGCCAGTATTTGATTACGAAGGGTTTGATCGTAGAGTACTGTCTTCGGATCAACATTACCCTTGTATATCTTTTCTGCGTAATTCTGCAAATTCGTATTCTCAGCATTACTAAGAAGCTCCAGAATCATCAAAGACAGGTATTCGGCAATCTTGGATTTCTCCATATAGTTTTGCAGAATATTACGAAGATTCGACAGGAGATTATGATATTCGGAAGAACCCTTAAAGCGAGACAGAATGAACCAGATAAAAGGCCGCAGTTTTTCAAGATACTTTTCGCTTAAAAACAAATATATGTTTTTTTCCGCAGGGAGCAGAGAGGCGTTCGTATTTATTCTGCTTATAACCGGGTTGAGAATATCCTGCTTTACTTCATCTACTATGCTTTTGTTTCCGGCAAGAACTTTCTGCAAATATTTATCATTAATTGAGCTCTTTTCATCAAGGATACTCCCGGGATTCAGGCGGTTCCACTGGGTTATCAATTCAGAACCGATTATTTCGGAAAATATCTTATTATCAAACTGGCGGTAGAGAAATCCATATACAACAAGTTTTGAAAGATCCATGACATCCTGGCGTTTTGACATGAATTCCGTGCTGGAAACCTCAATTTTTGAAACATAGTCAATAAGCATCATCTGCTGGATAGAGGCAGGAGAAAACTTGTCAAGAAAAATACCGTAGGCATCAAGATCATCGGCCGTCTTGAATTTATTCAGTTTTTTGTTATTGGTTATGAAAAAATTAATGCCCTCTTCCGTAAAAAGGATTTTTAACGGAAGATTCAATATCGTTTTTTTTCCACCCTTCACCTTGCAAACTCCTGTCTATTCTCAACAATACACCTAAACAAAAACAATAATCCAGTATGTAGTATACAGATCACCAGTGATTGTAGGAGGTAATGCTCCTAATTTTTTTTCGATCCGGCGGAAAAGGGACTTCGTCCGGATAACCAATAAGCAGCAACAGAACAATCCTCATGGAATAAGGAACGGTTATTAATTCCTTAACCTTTGCTTCATCAAAGGTTGTAACAACACAGGAGCCCAGACCCTCGTGTTGCGCCTGAAACATCATAAACGAAGCGGCGAAACTAATATCAACAGGATAGGACAATTGTCCATTCGGCATCCGGTAGCCAATATTTGTACTGCAGACGGCAATAATATCAGGAGCCTGCCCTACGTGCTCCTGTCCAAAAGCTGCTTTTTCAATCTTTTTCCTCAATTCTTTATCCTGAATTACAACAAATCTCCATGGCTGTCTATTCTTCGCAGAGGGAGCTCTTCGACCGGCTTCCAGAATACTGTTAAGCTTTTCCTTATCAATCTTTCTTGATTTGAATTTTCTAATGCTCATTCTTTCGCTAATCTCCGGAATCAATCCCATTTTAAATTCCTTTATACTTTATTTAAAACATAAGTATACACTATTTTAAGAATTTATTAAAACATTCTTGACCATGAACGCGTATTTTTCCTATTGTTAACCCACCTATGAGAAATTTATTACTCCTTCTTTTGTTTTTATCGGCAGAATTGGCGTATTCACAAGATGAAATATCCTTAAATGACCAGAAACACATTTCGGATCTGGAATATCTTTCATCCCTTAGCCCAATAACAGAGGGGTCTACTTCAGAATGGCGGAGTCTTAGATATATAAAAAAGCGTCTTATATTGCGAATCTTAAAATAATACTATTATGAA
>CAZEKV010000217.1:0-3129 GCA_964512945.1 uncultured Spirochaetales bacterium
AAATTGGTATAAAGATCCACAAGCTTGATAATGTTCCTGATAGTTTTTCAGAAAAACTCTACGAAGCAGAATTATAGTCCGGACTCCCGGTAGAAAGATGGATTTGTTCAATTTTTCGGAGAAATGGTGTGTTGCTGAGGCTTGCAATTTTCATTCGCTATAAAATAATTCCCGTTTGTGGAGTTCTTTAAAAAAATCCCTTGCGACCCTGTTAAATCCATAGGCTAATGTCAGTTTGCAAATTTCCGCCTCAGAAAACCATCTAATTTCCTGCCCCTCTGTTAGTATGATTTTATTTGTATTCAGATCCATTCTTATGGAGAAAACATACTCTGTACGGTCCATAAAATTATACACCTTAAACAGACTGCAGGAATTGATATCCGTTCCGATCTCTTCTTTCATTTCTCTGATAATACATTCTATCGGTGTTTCTCCATCTTCGATGTGTCCTCCCGGGATATCCCACATATTCGGATATGGGATATCAGGACTGTCATCTCTCAATATAAGTAGTACATGGTTTTTTTTATTATGAATAATAACACTGCAGCCCCTATGTTTCATTTTTTATCCAAATTCAAGAATACCAAAAGATTCAGGACGATGAAAATCCGGGGTTCTTCTATCAACAGGAGCCCAGGTTAACCAGTGTGGATTTGAGCTTAAGTCGGCACATTTGTAAAAATTCGCCCTCCATTTTTCTCCCTTTGCAGGTTTTTTAAAGTTGGAATATTTTTTAATTACTGAGAAAGGAAGAGCGAATTCTACAGTCCATACAATCTCCTTTCTAATCTCGGGTTTGACAATTTCAGGCAGTGAATGAGCCGAAATTATTAATTTAGCATCATCTTTTGTTATTTTTCTTAATCCCTTCCCCCGTTCTTTCTGGAATTGAAACAGCATTGTTCCGCCGCAATTCATTTCGAGGTTGAAATATCCGATATCATATGTTTCATCGGGGAAAAAAAAGAATTCTACACAGCTGTCATGCCATACTTTTCCCTGATATTCTGAATTGATTGAAATAACATATTTATCCTGCACGCGGAAAATAATATTTATTGTTTCTTCCCCATACCCAAGTTTTGCTTCTACTTTCGGAAAGTAGAGGGGGGAATTACCCATATAATTGTTAAGTTTCAGGGATTCTATCCTGTTCCATGGGAGTCTGCCCCACTCTGCTGTAATATTTCCGATATTATCAATTTTGCTGACATTGTAAACGCTCATTCATCAATTCCCGACAATTTTACAAACCATCCTTCTCATAAATGAACTTGTATAAAAAAACTCCGTATATCTGGAAAAACGCAGTGTCCACTGGAAGAAAATCAGAGTATGCTCAACGGATACAGCGAGGAGCATCTAAACTACCCGCAGAGCCGTGAAACTCGAGGGAATCTTCGCCCAGCCTTAATCTGCAATCGGCTCGCATGATATCAGATTCAAACCATATTTTCTAAGCGAGCGAGGGGAATCGAACCCCCGGCACAAGCTTGGGAAGCTTGGGTATTACCATTATACAACGCTCGCAGGTACCAGGCCGTAATAATAAAAACACTCTGCAATTCTGTCAAGGATT
The DNA here is from genome assembly GCA_964512945.1 of uncultured Spirochaetales bacterium. GTDB lineage: Bacteria > Spirochaetota > Spirochaetia > CAZEKV01 > CAZEKV01 > CAZEKV01. Next base: position 1,586 of record CAZEKV010000217.1, read on the forward strand.
TGTGCCGTTTCAACTGCAAAGCGAATTAGTAAATTGTATTTTGTTTTGCAGAAACCTTCGGTTTCACTATTTTCTTACAGGAACAAGCGAAATATAGCTTTCGGAAAATCCATTAATTGAATGTACCCACAGGAGGAACTTTTCAGCCTCATATTTGTTGTTGTAGGGGCCGATCCTTACTCTGTAGTAATCCTCGTTATTGATTTGTTTGGGAATTATTCTGCTGGCCACATTATTATCGGAAAGTTTTATCTTTATTTGTTCAGCCTTGTATTTATTTTTAAAAGAAGCGGCCTGAATCCAGTACTCGTTTACCCATACTTTTTTTGGAACTTTTGGAACGGAATAAGAGACGGGGGGTGTTTCATTTCTTTTAACATCGTTTGTTTTTGCAGGTAAATTTCTGCTGTTTGATTCTTTTGAGGTTTTCTTTTTGTTTGAGTCGGTTGCTTTTGGGGGAGGTAAATTCTCATCTGGAGTTGATCGGGTGTTCTTCCCTTCTGGAGGTTCGAGATTTTCATCCGTACCGGTCATATAGTTTTCAAATTCTTCTGCACCCTCACTTTCGTATAAATCAGAAGAATCTTCATTCTTTCTATTCACGTTCTCATCTTCATTATCTGATTCGGAGTAGGTTTCCTCGGTCGGTAGCTCATTTTCCAGATCGGGTTTTTTACTCAGTTGATCGTAATTATTCCCCAGGGTGTTTACATTGGCTATATGATTTTGCTTTTCGGGCTCAATTGTCTTGTTGTATAGCATAACTCCCATTAGAACTACAAAAAGTAACAAAGCTACTGATAGAACTACGTAAAGAATTTTTCTCTCTTCCATTGATCAACCTTTTTCTTCTATTATTTTCCTAACATCGGTTTCCATCTCTGAACTACTGCCGATATTGGTTATAGTATGAATATCGACAGGATTTATTGACAATTTAGAATAAAGTTTTCTTTGTGTGCATATCCTTTTCAATATTTGGAAGGTAGAAAGGGAATCCCGTTTCATACCCCGCCATATTCTGGATATAAGGGGTGATTTTACAATAAATATATAATCGCATATTTCGTTGAGCCCCATGGAAAAAAGAACAGCAGCGTTTATCACAACTTTATCCTTCCCCTTAACAGTATTTTTCACTTCATCAATCATTGAAGGATGGAGAATTTTTTCAAGAGTTTCTAGTTTTGACCTGTTGTTGAAAACCTGTTTCCCCAGATTTTTTCTGTTTACCGTATTGTCAGGATTGAGTATTGAGTTTCCAAATTCTTTTGTAATTTCATCTTTTTTTTCTTCAAGAATTTTATGGCCGATTTTATCAACATCAATAGAGAAGAATCCCATTCTGGTTAGTATGGAGGTTAGACGGTTTTTTCCGGAGCAATACTTTCCTGTTACTCCAACTATCATTTTAGTGTAACTCTCCCCAGTTATCCCCTGTCTCAATATTTACCCGAAGGGGGATTTTGAATAAAACTGCTTTCTCCATTTCTTCCATTACGACGGCACCCAGTTTTTCTATGTCATTGTTGTGTGCCTCAAAG
>CAZEKV010000218.1:0-3126 GCA_964512945.1 uncultured Spirochaetales bacterium
TAAGGATTTATTTTTTCTTCCAGTTTCCCTGGTAAAAAACCGAGGCTCTCTCCAGCCTCAACTATAGGGCGAACAAGAATCAATTTTTTCTTTGAATGGGTTAGAATTTCGCTTAAAGCATGTGCAACCGCAAGGTAAGTTTTCCCGGTACCTGCAGGCCCTATACAAAAAACAATGTTATTGTTGTTCATAGCATCAATAAATACAGCCTGCTTGCGGGTTTTTGGAAAAACCTTCTTATTGCTCCCTGCAAATAGTATTATATTCTTTTTAAGAGCATCCGCCTCTTCCAGTTCACTGGATGCAATACTATTGTATATGCTGGATATCAACTCATTATCAAGAATACGTCCTATTTCTACATATTCTTCCATCCGATCGATAATCTTGATTAGAATGTCCTTTTTTAGATCATTTTCGAGGAAAAGCTCATTTCCCTTCGCGAATACGCGTACACCTAAGAGGTCTTCAATACAGCGCAGATTCCTGTCATTAACCCCGCATATATGCCCTATTTTATTTTCATCAAGTACGCTGACAATAGTTTTATTCAATTATTCCCGCCATTCGACACTCTCGAAACACCAGATTGCAGATAAATTGAACGAAAAGTAGATATATTCTTTTGAAAGTCATCTGAAACATAGTTTACCGACCATTTGAAGGATAAGTCAAGTCTAAAAAGTGATTGTACCATTATCGACCTCAATATACTTCTGGATTTCAGGAATTGGTCTCCATTGGAGAAAAATTGAAAAAATAGGCTTCCATTGGTACTGTTTAGAACCATTTCCGAGGGTTTCCAGCCTGGGTTCACCCGAATACTCAAATACAAGATCCCAGTTTTCCAGATGGTGGATCATGGAAATAGATAATTTTTTCAGGTTAAAATTTGACTCACGCCTCTTTGCAGGGTTAAAAAATGCAAAAGATTTTGCCAGGTCTTGAAAGAAATTTAATCTGGTTTTACCGACTTTGTCACAATATTTTGAAAAATATCTGTACACTGAATTATTTTCCGTTGTTGAGGAAAACTTAAAATCTATAAATTTGTATACTTTAAAGGAAAATCCCAGATTGATTTTCATGGAACTATCGGTAAATTTCAACAAGTTCATATCAAGGGAGGTAGAAAAATCTGTTTTAAACTGAATCCTATTTTTCCAGAAAGGATCGGATTCATATTCCGCATTTATACCGGTTGAAAAACTATAGGGAAGAAATTCCATATCATTCTTCTTTTCCTGCCACCCGGTTGTCACATTAAATTCCCAGGGATATGCCTGTTGTGCGGTAAAATTAGCAAAAAATGTCCACAATTTTATTTCCGAGAAACTTTTTTCCGGTTCTCTGTTCAGTATGTCATAAGTAAAAGATTCCTTAAAAGAGATTTTATTATTCAAGGCACTGATATAGAAATCTGTCTGAGTACTGTCCCAGGCTCGTTTTTTTGAATTATATTCGAGGCGTTCCCTGAGATAGCTATTAGATAAAAATGAAAAATTTTCATCAATAACAACAGGATCGGGTTCCCAGTAATCATGATTTATTTTTCTTGCACCAGCTGAGATAGTACTGGTTAATGGACCGGTGTACATACTTAGTTTACCTCTACAAACAGGGGGTCGGGGGGGGAGCACAGAGCCTAAGTGCAGGGTTTGGATTTTTTTCAACAGCTTAAAATTTAGATCAAAATCCAGGGTATGAACATTTACAAAATCCTCATTCCAGGCAAAAGGATGGTTTGAATAAACAGGGCTTTCATTATATAGATGAGAATATTTCCTCATAAATAAAGTCGTATTAAGGGCATATGTGAGTTTGGAAGTACTCAGGCGATTGATATTAAAAAAGGGGTTAATAGAAGTTCTCATAGAATTTGACAGGTTTAGATTTGTTGTTTTATATCCGCTTTCCCTTTCTTGCATCCACTCGGACCAGCTGAAGGAATCTGATCGATTAAAGTGCTTATTGTGATTTCCCGACATAGCTACATCATTGTCAAAATTAAAAAGAGTTTCCATAATACTGGCAGAATAATTTAACGACATACTTCCATTAAAGTTATATACAGAATATTTTGTAGAAAAATCAATATCTTCCGCCTTTTCCCATTCTGAATTATTCGTTTTATGATCAATTGAAAATTTTGGCGATATCATATATCCCAGGTTATGGCTAAAAATTTTCCATTCCTTTGGGGGTAGAATAGTGATATCCCCTCGCAAATCAGGAATTTTAAAATTATTTTTTTTCTGATCATTTATAATGTTTTTATCCGTTTCTATATCCTCTTCCCATGGAGGTCTCGCCATATTCCCCGCTTTTCTCCTGTCGAATTTCTTGTTTGATATCCCTGTAGAATAGGAAAAAATAGTACCCCCGAGACTTAAACCAATATATGGGAAAAGATAGCTCTCAGGATAATAGAATTTTCTTTCAGGATATACAAAGGGACTCCAGTAGTTTTCAGGGATGGAAGAATTAATATCATATTCTTTGCTGGCCCAGTTTATTGATATAGTTATGGGGTTTATTGAAAATGTTGAGAGATAGGGATTTGTTTTTTCTGTTCCGGGATTTATTGTTCCTGACAATGACCAGATTAATCGGTCGATTTCACTCCCCTCCGCTACATTTCCTGCTGTACCCTCAAGATTGTCATCTTTTGAAAATGATATCATTTCGGACCAGTTTATTTCTTCGGCACGATTACTGAAATCACGTTTGAAAAACACATCCGAATACGATTCAATTCCGAAGTCAATGCTATAGTACTTATTTTTATGTGCTACATCTGTTTTTAATCCATATCGGAAGGGTATTCTACTTGAGAATAGATAGGACGAATTCCATTTACGGGTAAACCTCCCGTCCTTTTCCCAGAAATTAGTGTAATTACCGGAACCCGGGCTTATGTAGATATTTTTGCTGAACCCCAAACCAAAATAAAAATTTAATTTTTCCAGTTTTGTAGTACTGGAAAAATCTCCGTCAACAGCGGCGTAATAGCCCAAACGAGTATAAATATCAATAAGAATTTTTAAAAAATTCTTATTATTAGAATTCCCGTCCAGGGGTTCATCTGTGGATTGTAGAAATAAACCGTTCAATTCTTTCTTATAT
>CAZEKV010000219.1:0-3084 GCA_964512945.1 uncultured Spirochaetales bacterium
ATTATTTTTTTGGGGAGGCTTTATTAAAACCCGGGCCCCGCAGGCGGGGCGGGGGCATTTAGGTTCAACGTGCATGATCATAGGAAACATATATAGCATCTAAAGGAGTTAGCGATTCAATTAAGATAGCTTGTCGTTTCGCTGGAACATTTTTACTTCCTAGTGAACCATGGAATACACTTACCAATCCACCTTTTTGAATAATATTATATCCTTTAATATTTGAATTACAGGCTAAACTTCGAATTAAATAATACTTTAGTCCCATATCATTATCCGATTGACCTCCATAATATATAAACTTATCAATTGTCAATTCAATAATTGGGCTACTACTCAATTTTTCTATTGCTTCGTCTTGCTTGTCAATACGTACTACCCAAAAATTTATGACTTTTTTCCATCCATGACCTTGCAATTCTTTAGCTTTCTCTGTAGGAGGATCGTACCATGAATCTTTGTATTTTTTTGTAATACACCCACTAAATATTATAACCCACAAAGCCATAACCATATAATTAATAATTTTTTGCCCCGATAGACATTTTCGAGACTTCTTGAATATCACAACTCTATTCCTGAATAATTTCTTCAAAATTCTTTTCATCAACCGTACCCCCATATTCTGCCATTATGTTTTCCTCCCAGCCAGGATTCGGAACGGATCGAACAGTTCCCTCTTTTTGCTTCTTATCTTTATATCGATCATCAAGACCCATAAGATGTCCAGCTTCATGTGCCATTGTCCATCCAGAAGAGTTTTTAAAAAGAGTTACACTGTTGCCTAAAATAGCATAAGCTCGACCTTCTCTATCTTGAAATCTTATTTTGTTTCGTTTGCCCTTGTTAGTTTCTACAACATCAACATCAACATTAACAGATACCCCATCGAGAAAACCAGACCACGTCGATTCGATAGAAACTTCGAATTCTCTTTTCATCTCTTTTGTCCAATTATCACCTTTAAATTCTACGGGTATTATAATGGTATATCCTTTTTCTTTACTTCCGGTTACTGTATGTTCCATCCCCGTCGGATCCACAAACCTCACCGGATTATTACTACAGTACCCGTACCAGTTTGTTCCTTCCATAACAGAATAGCCCTCACGTCCGGCCGGTTCACCCGGCGCCCAGCTTACAAAAGAGCCGCCGCTATTCTGGGCAGCTATAATATAGGAATATAACAAAAGCAAACAAAACAAACGTGAACATTAAACCACTCATAATTGACGACAACAAGCATACGGGAATCCGCTTTTTTAATTGCGATTCAGGGGGAAGGTAATGTTGAATTCCAGCCCTCCGTTGAAAGAATGACTTATTTTCCCGTTTATTTGAGAGATTAAAGCATTTACAAGCTGGAAACCAAGAGACTCCGTTCTGGTAAAGTCAAATCCCTCAGGGAAGCCTTTCCCATTGTCCCTTATTACCAGAAGAGCATTTTGAGCTTTGCCGACCTTAAAACGCACCTCAATTTCACCATTATCATTTTTCCCAAAAGCATGTTTGAGGCTGTTCGAAAGGAGCTCGTTTATTATTAATCCGCATGGAATCGCCATTTCAATATTGAGGGTGACAGGATCAAGATCCATAATGGTCTTTGTACAATGGGATTTATGAAAAGAGGCGAGAATGTCATTAACGAGAACTTTTATATAATCCTCCATTCTTATATCAGCAAAATTTTCGCTTTTATAAAGCTGCTCATGGATAAGGGCCATTGATTTTACACGATTTCGGCAATTTAAAAAAATTTCTCTGTCAATATCCTTTTTGATATAATTGCTCTGCAAACTTAAGATACTGGAGATAATCTGTAGATTATTCTTGACCCTGTGGTGGACTTCTTTCAGCAGTACGTCTTTTTTCTGTAATGTTTGTTCAATTTTTTCTTTTGTCAGTTTATCAAAAGTATTATCCCTGGCAATTCCCTGAGTCCCGTAGAAACTCTCTGTTTTTGGGTTTTCATTTTTATACAATCCCTCGGCCTCGAAAACAAGGGAAGGTATACAGGGCAATTCAATTTTTTTTACGATCTTCAGTTCAAGATTTTTTGTATGCCTTTCTCCGGTTCTTCTTTCATTTACTTTATGCACAGCCTTTTCTCTGTCTTCAGGAGTAATTAGATCCAGGATATTCTTACCGATTAATTTTTTATGATCATACCCGTAGTGTGTTATCGCCTCATTTATATAGGTAATTTCTCCGTTTTTATTCAGTTGATAGATTATATCAGGTACTTTTGCCAGTATCGAATGGAGTCTATTTCTGGACTGCTTTAGTTTTCTGGCGGTTTCTTTATATTGTCCTATCTTATCGGAGAGAGAGGTGTCTTCTGTTTCTGACTCTGGCAGCCGGGACTCGTCAGCGTCTGAGTATTTTTTGCTCTTTTTGAGTAATTCGGCTTTTTCAAGATTATGCTTGATAATATGCTCAAAAATGGAGAAGCTCTTTATCGGCCTGAAGAGGTAATCCCATGCTCCGAGGCTCATGGCTCTGGCGACTTTCTTTGTTTCGTCAACTGTCGAAAAAACTATGATTGGGGTATCGGGAGATTTCTTTCTAAGAAGTGGGACAAGTTCAAAACCATCAAGTTTGGAGGATTTTAGATCTATCAGTATAATATCCGGTTTTTTTTCTTTTAATTCCGCCAGACTCTGTTTTTTATCAAAAGTAATTACTTTTTTACAACCGTAATCCCTCAAAAAATTGAAGATACCCGGTTTCACGGCCTCTTCTTTATCACCGATTGCCATAATTGTTGGAAAGCTGCTGCTACACACCCCTTTTTACTCCTAACAAAGAAAGAGTATAGCATATAACAATAAAAAGAATAGTATTTTTTTATTATTTTAGGGATTATCAATGATAATAAAGATGTCAGATGACCGGACACCTTTATTATTGTTAGATGAACAGAAGATTTTACCTTCTTCTTCCAAGAATTCTAAGCATAAAGAGAAAAAGGTTGATAAAATCAAGGTATAGATGCAACGCCCCAATAATTGATAAGCGTGTGTAATCACTCTCAGATATAGTTTCCCCCATGGCGGCATTCCAGGATTTTATCTTTTGAGTATC
>CAZEKV010000220.1:0-3066 GCA_964512945.1 uncultured Spirochaetales bacterium
TGTCAAAATTGCCGCTGTACAAGGTTGCACAGTATCCTCGCAAAAGAAGAGGATTGAGACTTTCAACCGACCAGCTTACCTCTGGCTTTTTTGGGTTGCACAGTATCCTCGCTAAAGAAGAGGATTGAGACAGAAGGTGTTACTCCTGTTGTAACAGCTTGCTAGTTGCACAGTATCCTCGCTAAAGAAGAGGATTGAGACACCAAGCATAGTGCCGATGGCGACGCCCAATAACGTTGCACAGTATCCTCGCTAAAGAAGAGGATTGAGACATTTTGAATGAAACTGATTTCCATTTCTGTATCGTTGCACAGTATCCTCGCTAAAGAAGAGGATTGAGACTTGTGCGTAGACGTCGCATTGGTCAGCCTGAATGTTGCACAGTATCCTCGCTAAAGAAGAGGATTGAGACGTACCCATAAAACACCTCCTGTTAAATTATCCCAAGACGTTGCACAGTATCCTCGCTAAAGAAGAGGATTGAGACCCTGTCGAACCTTGTTTCAATATCAAGGATACGGTTGCACAGTATCCTCGCTAAAGAAGAGGATTGAGACTCATAGGCATCCTGGATCGTTATTTCTGTTGCGTTGCACAGTATCCTCGCTAAAGAAGAGGATTTAATCCCCTCCCCGCCCCGTACCCTGTGTTTATTTGGATCAGGCCAGTGAATGGTTATTTGAATTACACCTGGGGTTTCTATGCAATCGTTGGTTTTTTTGTTTTTTTGCAGACAAAAATAAACAGGCTGGAATTACCGGGATAACCGGTAGAGATAAAAGAAAAATTGGTGACTATTCACCATTCAAGGCGGAGGAGCCGCTTTGGGCGTGATGATCACCGGTTTATCCGGGGCATTATCCTGTTGGATAAACGGTGATTGTGTTCTGTTTCTTTTTAATTATCTTGCAGATAAAGAACCATTCAAATATTTATGCACAAGGCTGGAAATGAGTGTTTGATAAGGCACCCCTTTTCCTCGATAGCCTTTATTTGAATCTGATGATAATCTTTTTGAGTAAGACGTAAATTTATACGTTTATCTTTTTTTAAGGTATTTCGAGCAGCAGCAATTACCTCTTTTCTCCCCAAGCTGATATTGTCAACAGGCTTCCACTTATCATTTCTATTGATTCCATGAAATCTTTTTCTTCTCGCTCAATTGGTTCAAAAGATTTTTTACTTATTTTTTTCATTATTCCCCCTATTCACTCTTCAAAATTTCATTTTTTCCGGAACTCCAATTTATATATTTCATATAATAAATATACGTTTGTGTCTGCCTTTTGTTAACAGCGCTCTTGTAAAGTGCTCTGTTTCCGTTCTGTATTCCTGAGGCGCAAAACTTTCAAAATGAGATTTGACCCCTAATTGACTGACCCCTAATTGACCCCTAATTGAAGGCCGACCATCTTTCAATTGATTTTATTTTTCAACAAATATTGAAAATATACCTTGGGTTTAAAAATTTAGATGCATTAATTTGATAACCTTGGCATACTGCTTGAAGTTTCTAAAGAAATACATCGCAACAGGATTACTCTATGGAAAACCCCTCACGCCTGACAAAAACTGTTCCCATCTCACTAATCTGCCCTGAAAATGATCTTGAAAGCAAAACCATACTCGAATTAGCAGCAAAACATGGTATTGATATCAGGAAATCCAAACAACCCTGGGGAGCCAGACTGGAAAAAGAACCGGAAAAAACCTTCAAAAACCTAAAAAAAACAGTCATAATTGTTGAGATCCCAGGGCCGGAAAAAGAGGCCCAATTACGAAGAGAAGGGCATGAACTTATCATAATTGACCATCATCAGTATAACGAACTTGACAGAACCCACCACCTAAGCAGTCTTGAACAATTTACGGAATTTCTTAACATAGACATCAATCGCCCCGAATACACAGAATACCAGTATATTGCCGCAAACGATCGGGATTTTCTCTATGGTCTTATTGAGGCCGGTGCCGATTACGAGACAATGTGCCGGATCAGAGAAAAAGAAAGAAAAATTACCGGAATTTCCCCAGAACTGTATGCTGAAGCCAAGCAATCCATTAAACATAAGTGGGATTTCGGCGACCTTGTGATCTGCATTGCCCCGGAAAAATACCACAGACCTCTTGGAGAAATAATACGTTTCCCTGGCAGAAAAAGCTGGCAAAATTGCCAAAAAAACAACAAAACACTGGTTCTAAAAAATTGCCTTATCATCTGCCATAGCAATTGCGTAGATCCGGCAATTGACGATCTTTTACCCTGTCAAATTGAACTCTACGGTCCGGCAGCATGGCGCCAAGCTTTAACCGATATAGTTGAAGATCTGAATATGAAGGCTCAATTCAGGATGTGGTGCGGTGGAGGTAGCCATAGTTGTTTTTTCGGAGCCACGCCACGCAGGAAAGGGGCATCCTGGGATAAACTGCTTTCCCTTCTGCTTGAGTTCAGTCTGACATCCGGTAGACCCGTTCGTTCATGGAACACCACATTTATCTTCCCGTTTATCCTCACAAAAGGTGACAAACGGCAAAAAGCAATACCGTGTAAAGATGCCGAAGAAAGCCCCCATATCGTAAATGACGATGATTCAATTGCTGCGGCTCTCTATTTTCTTCCCACAGTTCGTAAATTATTTTTCAGCACAGAGAAGAACAAAACGACAAATATAAAAAGAATTGCTTTAAAGCAGAAACACCTCCCGCAAAATCGCCAACTTATACTCACCCAGGGAAAAAATAATGCGGAAATATTCAAAGCAAAATTAAATCTTGAAGAAGTGGCCATCTATTCCTTTGCAAATAATGATATCCAGATGCTGTCATTTAAAGTCAGTTTACCAGCCATTGAAAAAGAGATTAGTTTTGACAATCTGGAACAACCTCTCCAGCTTTTCGGACGTTTATGTAAGGACAGGAATCTTGACAACGCTCTCCAGTCAACGAGAGTTTCCCATTTATTAAAAATTAATAACCTGCTGCGTATCCTCTATAAGACGTATACTGCCCAAAAAAAAGAAAACAAAATACTTGATCGTATTGACCTAAAATGGGGAGATATAAAAA
>CAZEKV010000221.1:0-3060 GCA_964512945.1 uncultured Spirochaetales bacterium
AATAAACCATAAAATCCCTTTGAACAGACCGCCCTTTTCCGACAGCTATTGACCATGGAACAAAAAAAACCTTCATAACAGTAGCCTATTAGAGACATCCATTCAGGGTATTTACCTGGCTCCTATCTCGCCCACATCAAAAGTTCTCCCGTTGAATATTACAGTACCGCTAACTTTCCCTGAGCCAGATTTAAAGTATATTATACTCACACAGGCATCATCAATTACATCACCCGAAAAAGAAAGAATAACCGAGAAGGAAATATGATAGGTGCTGTCGATATAGGACAGCTCCCCATTTACAGAATAGGATCCGCAAATAAAATCAGTGAATTTGAGCTTTCCCCCGCCATCACATATTCCCGGCGGTTTTTCAGAATCCAGTGTCAGATACAGTGCTGCTTCCTTGAGCACATCCAGAACCTGTCCAACCTCATTACTTGATACATGATTATTCTTCTCTCCCTCACATCCAGCCAGAAAAACAAGTACCGGAAATAGAATAATCGAGATTCTTATTTTCATTTCAACCTGCCCGATACCAAGTCTATATACTCTTTTGATATTTGGCTATAGCAAATTCCGGTTATTTTTATTCGAAGAGGCCTTTTTGATCTATGAGACATGAGAATTCTCTCGAATCACCTTTGAATCTGATTTTTTTAGAATAAATGTTGACTGATAAATCAATTTTATTCATAATATTCGAAAAAGGAGTGAACATGAAAAAAGTATTAATATTGTTGTCCTGTACTCTGATATTGACATCGGGATTGTTTGCAAGCGACAGATCCGATGCTGATGCTTTGATCAAGAAATGCAATTCTGAATCCAGGGTTCTGGAGGTTTGTGTAAGAAATTTCGGCAATGATAAAGACATTCAGGATTTTGAAAAAGGTGTAAAGTTAATAAAAATGGGTAAGATAAAATATGCTCAATCAAAATTTCTTGATTCAAAAAGCAATACTGAGAAATATCTGAAGATACAGTACTCAGTATATGAGAGCCTTGCAAAAAAGTACATAAAACGGACAGAGCAGATGATTGATGATATCGCTCTGGAACTGATAGATTACGCCGATGACGAGAAGGTAATGAAGAATCTCTCTCTAGCTTCCCAGTATCTCAGTTCAGCAAAAAGCAATATGACGAGAAAGTTCTATTCAATTGTAATAGGACCCTCAAGAAAGTCAAAGAGTTATCTACTACAATTGTACGATATTACGGGAACCCCCTTCCCCGAAAAATACGCAAAAGACAGGGCAGATTGTAGTAAAAAAATATATACGAATTGAGGTTTTTAAAATGGCGAAAAATCTTCTTTTTCGCCATTTTTCCTTCTACACTAGGGTGTCGATCCGGATACAGCCTCAGGGGGAGAATGTTTTCTTCCTGATCTCTGCTTAAGGGGAAGCTTTACGTGGTTTTTCAATAACCTCGCAAGGGGCGGAATGTCGCTAAAGAGTTGGTCCGTGGTCGTATATGTTCTTCTTATTATTTTAAGCGTAGGTCCGACTGTTTTTATTATTTTAAGCTTGATCAGGTAAGAAGTCCCCGTGTTTGTAATATAACCCGTAAGTATAATGTCTGTTTTTAATGCCCTTCCTGCTTTTCTTTGCTGTTTTTCGGATGTCAGGGTTGAGGGATCAATTCCTGCTTCCTTCAAAAGCCTGTTTCTCTCCGTTACTGGTATATACCTATACCTGACCGTATTCTCCAGCTCCTTTGAGAGTTTTTTATTGTAAATTGCCATTTTATCTGCGGGGAGTTTTCCCGTAATATCTATCAGGGAAAAAACCGGTTTTTCAGAAAATAAGACAAACGAAACAAAGAATAATGATAAAAACACAACTTTTTTTTTCATGCACACCTCCATAACTGCGTCCTCTCTATTTTAGTATTTTTTCTATAAATCAAAAATCTTTTCCACTATAACATAATAACGGAATGATCGACATAAAAATTTCCTTTGCAACAACATTTTTACTTACCAGCGGCACATGCCGGACATTTTCCTTAGAGTCGATTATAAAAACCTCATTGGTATCGGATTCAAATCCCCTGCCGCTCCGCCCGGTATCATTAACAACGATGAGATCAGCCTTTGCCATCTTCAAACGCTCAAAGGCATTTAACAGAAGTTCCTTTTCAGAAAGATTATTCAATGCCCTGAAACAGACTAGAAAGATATCAGGATATTTTTCCTTTATATGATCAACTATCTTAACTGTCGGCTCCAGGTCGATTGTTACAGACTCATTGGAATGTGTGGATATTTTGTCGCTAAATCGATTTTTTGGCTTCCAGTCCCCAACTGCAGCAACGGAAATTACTATATCATATCTGTTCGTTTTCAGCTCGTTAAACACAGCATCAAACATTTCCTTAGATGTAGCCACATCAATTATTCGTAATCCGGATGTAAGAGAAACAGAGGTTTTTCCTGATACTACCGTTACCTCTCCCCCAAGGTTTACTGCCTGTTTTGCTATAGCCGCCCCCATTTTCCCGCTGCTGTTATTAGTCAGAACCCTGATAGGATCAATATACTCTACAGTACGCCCCGTAGTAATAAGAATTTTTTTACCCTTTAATTCCAGGGACTCCGGGGAAGAAAATACCCTGAGAACAGATTTAAGGATTTCTGCATTTTCAGCAATTTTTGCCTTTCCTTCCGCAATTCTCGGCATAATAACCTCTATACCACTATCTTTGAGTTTCTTGATGTTATCCGTAACAAAGGGCTGACGGTACATAGGCTCGTGCATTGCAGGAACAACGATGAGCGGAATTCCCTCTCCAATTCCGGTTGTAACAAGAGTTGTTACAGGGGTATCATCAATACCGCAGGCTATTTTCCCGATAGTATTTGCTGTAGCCGGAAAAACAATAATCAAGTCGGCTTTGTTCTCAACATTACCGGCAAGCTTAACATGTTCAATTTTACCTGTAATTGTTGTTACAACGGGATTACCGGTAGCCCATTCCATAAGATCGGGGTGTATTATCCCTGTGGCAGCCCGGGACATTACTGTAAAAACCTCGGCGCCATTCCTCATT
>CAZEKV010000222.1:0-3047 GCA_964512945.1 uncultured Spirochaetales bacterium
ATCAACAGGTCAAACAAAATCCCGCTTTATACAATAATTGTTATGTTATCTGGAGCGGAAAAGCTGCAAATATAATCTATAAACCTGATGTTATAGAATTTGATTTTTTGATTGGTTATCATAATGAAAGAACCATAGAAGATACAAAAAAAGTGCATATGGAATTTGCTGAAAATATCTATGAAGGCTCAAATTATGAAATTCTATGCAAACTGAGTATAAAAAACGACGAGATGACACTGAAATGTGTGGGAATCCATCTGCTTTCTTCCGAATATTAATCTCCCCGAACCCCTGAGAGGGTATACACTATTTATTAAAAACCTCATTTGCTTTTTTAATTAGCGTTTTCGTTTTTTTGATGAATTTTCGATCTCTGGCTTTTTCAAAAATAGTCAGGCATTGTTCAAACAGGATCGGGTCGCCCGTCCCGATAGAAACCCTCATAAAAGATACTGCTTCAGAGATAATTCCCTTTTCAAAATATCCCCCGTTGCTTTTCAGTTCTTTAAGGAGATAATCTGATTCAAGGATTAAATATTCGGATATATCTTCTTTCCTCAGATATCCGGAAAGCAATATGATTTTGCTCTTTAGCTCGCTGTTTGAAAACTTTCCGAGTCTTTCACATAAAAATAAAACACCCGCCTTATTTAAAAGGACGACAAACCTCGTATCATCATCTGTCCCAGCAGAAAAAAACATATACTCAAGAATCACCCTGAGTATATGCTCCTTCTCGTAAAGTTTTTCTTTTAATACTCTGGTATCCAGATATCCAATAATAATATCTTCAACGTATTTGTCGGTTCTGCTGCCAAGGGCTTTTGCACATTCAATTGAAGTATTAAAATCCAGCTCCCTGAGAATTTTCAGTATTTCCTCGTTATCATTTCTGTCACTTGAAGAAATATAATCCACCAAGAATTCATTAGAATGGATCCAGAGTGAGGTGAACAGAAAAAAACTCAGAATAATCATTTTTACCATTACATTATGATATATAAAATACTTGACCCCTTAAAGCAAATATGCAAAGTTTATTTGAAGTAAATGCTTTTTTTTAGTGTATGCTATTATGGAGAGAGTGGGAGAGGAAGATATGGCGAAAAAAACGAGTTCAGGATCAAATCCTGAGAAAATAACGGATAAAACCCGGGCTCTGGAGGCTGCAAAGCTCCAGATCGAAAAGCAATTTGGAAAGGGTTCTCTTATGAAACTGGGGGACGAAACTAATAAAATCGAAATAAACACGATTCCAACCGGCTCAATTTTACTTGATGCTGCCCTCGGGATAGGGGGATACCCCAGGGGGAGAATTATAGAAATATACGGCCCTGAGTCTTCCGGAAAAACGACCCTGGCTCTCCATGGAATTGCCGAAGCTCAGAAAATAGGGGGCATCGCGGCTTTTGTCGATGCGGAACACGCTCTTGATCCGATATATGCAAAAAACCTGGGGGTAAATACCGATGAGTTGTGGGTTTCGCAGCCAGACACGGGAGAACAGGCTCTGGAGATAGTTGAATCTCTCGTAAGATCCGGGGCTCTGGATATTATAGTTATCGACTCAGTGGCGGCATTAACCCCTCAGGCCGAAATAGAAGGAGATATGGGCGACTCTCATATGGGACTCCAGGCAAGATTGATGAGTCAGGCGTTAAGAAAATTAACTGCAATTATCTCAAAATCTAACACATGCCTGGTTTTTATAAATCAAATTAGAATGAAAATAGGTGTTATGTTCGGAAATCCAGAAACGACTACAGGCGGAAAAGCCTTGAAGTTTTACAGTTCAATCAGATTGGATATACGTAAAATAGAAACTATCGCCAGAGGTACGGAAGATGCTACGGGAAACAGGGTAAGGGTGAAAGTAGTAAAAAATAAGGTTGCTCCCCCTTTCAGGAAAGTTGAGATGGAGCTGGATTTTGGAAAGGGAATTTCTGCTACCGGCTGCTTGCTGGATGCAGCGGTAAAATATAATCTGATACAAAAAAGTGGAAGCTGGTATTCTTATGGAGAAGAAAGAATAGGGCAGGGGCGCGAAAACGTAAAGCAATTTCTAACTGCAAATCCGGATGTTTACAAGAGTATAGAATCTACTGTGAGAAAAATTTTATTTCCCGAAAAAAATGAGGGTAATGAGACAGAAAAAAATACAAAGAAAACTCTGCCGGAGGATCTCGTTTCTGACAGAGAATTTTCCCGGAATTAGATTGTTACAGCGTATTTATATAGGTCTCGGTTCGAATCTCGGAAATAGGAAAAAAAACATAGAAGGTGCCATTAGATTACTTGAAGAGGTACTTTGTCGTGTGAGGATCTCTGATTACTATGTATCGGAGCCAAGGGACTATCTGAATCAGCCGGATTTTTTAAACATGGTTCTGGAGGGCTATACCACGCTAACACCATTCTCCCTTCTTAAAAAGATAAAAGCGATTGAATTAACCATGGGTCGAAAACACACCCCATACGTTTTAAAGGGGCCGCGGGAGGTTGACATTGATATCCTCCTCCATGGCAAGATGATCATTAAAAAAAAGAATCTGACAATTCCTCATCCCGAAATTACCAGAAGGAAGTTTGTTCTTATTCCCTTGCTTGAGATAAATCCAAACTTAAAAAATCCCTCTACCGGGAGAAAATACAGTGAATATTTGTTTGAACTAGAAGAACAGGGTATTTACTATTTCTCACTGGACAGGTATAATTATGCTTCTAAAAAATAATTGAGACATTAATGACTGCGGAAAAAAAAAATAAAATGGATGACGGGTATGCACACCACTATAAGCTTGACCGTTATGAAGGCCCCCTGGATCTTCTCTTATTTTTAATAAAAAAGTCTGAAGTAAATATATATGATATACCAATCGCGAATATCACCCGGCAGTATATGGAGTACATAGAGTATTCAACGAAGATTAATCTTGATAATATAACTGAGTTCTATTTAATGGCCTCCACTTTGCTGTATATAAAATCCAGAATGCTGCTTCCCGTAGAGGTTGATCTGGATGATGATACTCTCGATCCAAGAC
>CAZEKV010000223.1:0-3028 GCA_964512945.1 uncultured Spirochaetales bacterium
GACCTGGTTAAAAATCAGCTGAAGCTCCATCTTCTGCCAAGGGGCTTTGATTTTATTCACTACCGCAATCCAATTAAAGCAATGGACAATATTGAAGAAATCGAACCCGAGGTTGTTGTCTTCAGCTCCAGGGATTTCCCCCGCCACTGGAAGCCTTTTTTGATTTTTCTCCGAAAATTCCGTAGTAAAAAAGAAACTGTTTTTATTCTGCTAAGGAGCGATGATTTTCCATTTCATGAAGCCGCCAAGGCAATGCATTTAGAGGCAAACGGGATTATACCGGACGATTTCAGTAGTAAATGTGATATATATCATCTAGAAAAAATCTTTTCACGCTATCTTTTTCTAAATGAAAGCAGAAAGGCAGATAGATATTTTCCGAAGCTTTCCGACAACCTTGAATTTATATTTAATCATCCAGAAACATTTAGTCTCATAACAGGCAGAATATCGGATATATCACTCGATTATGTAAACTTTCTTCCTGACAATCCTGATTTATGCTCTGATATCCCGGCTGGATCGGATTTATCAATATGCTCACTAAGAATCGGAGATAGTATTCTCTCTGTCCCGGCCAGGGTAAAAAGAAACAACGAATATATTCTATTTGAATTCTTGGATATGGATGAAAATCAAAAACAGATGCTAAAAACATATTTTGAAACAAGTATGGAAAGGGAAATTGGGAGTACTCCTAAAAATAACTAAAAAGACTCTTTTTCTAATTGATAAAAATAATAACAGTTTATAGACTATCCTTATCGGAATATTGCAACAGGATGGATAAATGAGCATAAGAAAATATCTTGAAACATCACCGCTGTTTGAGATCATCAGATATGATGATAAGAAGGATCTAAAAAAGGACTGTGTTACCTTTTCGGGAGCCCCCAGAAAGCATCCCTATGATAATGAAAAAATGCTCTTAATACTCTCCCCTTTCAGCTCAGATACGGTCTTCTATGAGTTCACAATCAAGGATATAGTTGATTATGAGAATCTCCCGAATATTATTACGGAAAATGGGGAAAATCTCCAGATGACAAAAATTTGGGTAAAAAAGGGAAGCTTCGGTTTAAAGTTCCAGCCCTTTGAGGTTGACATGCCTCTCAAATATTTTAAAGACAGCGAACTGCTCCACCAAACCTTCAGTACAGATAAAACCGATGAAAAGCAATTATAACGGAGAGGCTGAATATTATTCTGTAAACAATGAAAATATCAGGTGTGAGCTATGCCCGAATTATTGCCTTATTCCGCCCGGGAGAAGCGGAATCTGTAATGTCAGAGCTAATACCGGCGGAAAAATCCATTTACCTTACTATGGCAGGATAACTTCGCTCTGCCTTGATCCTGTAGAAAAAAAACCTCTTTTCCATTTTTTCCCTGGAAGAGAAATTTTATCGGTGGGCTTCGCCGGATGTTCCTTCAAATGTCCCTTCTGCCAGAATCATTCATTATCCCGTATCGAAGCCGGAATACACACGGAATCCATGCTGCCTGAAGATATTGTAAGGATAGCAGCACATAAAAAAAGCTTTGGGATTGCCTACACATATTCCGAACCACTGATACATTTTGAATATTTAAAACGAACCTCAATCCTTGCGAAAAAATCCGGTTTAAAAAACGTTATAGTTACCAATGGACACTTAAATAAAAAACCGGCAGAAGAACTCCTTGAATATGTGGATGCCGCCAATATCGATCTAAAGTCATTTAGTAAGGATTTTTACTCAGAGGAACTTGGAGGGAATCTTGAAACTGTGAAGGAATTTATAAAAACCGCATACCGGAAATGTTTTATCGAAATAACCACCCTCGTAATACCGGGGAAAAATGACTCCAGCGATGAAATAGAGGGCATCGCCAGGTTTATAGCGGGAATAGATCCTTCCATCCCCTATCATCTTTCCTGTTATCATCCTGCATATAAATATACAATTCCTCCAACCAGCCTAAAATCTATTATGGAATTACAAAAAACAGCTCAAAAACATCTTAAATGGGTTTTCCCGGGGAATACTGCAGGAATAGACCAAAATTCCCGCTGCCCTGAATGCGGTAATCTCCTTATAGAACGCTCCGGCTACAGCAGTAAGATAGTGGGTATAGAAAATGGGGAATGTACAGGATGTAAAATTAATCTCCAAATATTTGGAATTTAACTTTAAACAGATTGACAGAAAAAAATGTATTGTGTATCGTATCCGTGATTTAATTATCGATCCTCTGTAGCTCAGTTGGTAGAGCGGGTGACTGTTAATCACTAGGTCGGCAGTTCGAGTCTGTCCGGGGGAGTAGCCTTTGATACCTCTTAATATTATTAAAAAGATCCGAAAAATCAAAACTATACATAGAATCCGCCCGCCCTATCTATAGAACAGCGACAGCAGGAATATCAGAATAATCGATATGAAAAACAAATAGTCTCCGGCCTTGCACTTCATATCTGGAAGAGTTGGAGACAGAGAGCAGGATCTTGAAATCATAGCATCGGAGATTTCCCCGGCATAACTGAAAACTCCCTCGAGAAGGGGTAACGCTGTTGCTTTAATTCTATAGAAAGGATTCTTTCTCAAATAGCCGCATCGGCTATTTGAGGCCTCTTTTAATGCTTTGTATTTATCAAATATTGAGGGTATAAACGTGATGGAAAGTCCAATAATCTGTGCAATCAAGGCTGCAGGGACAAAGGGGATTCTTTTAAATAATTTATGAACGGCTCCCTGGATTAATAGGGGATCCGTTGTCGATGTAAAAAGTATTCCTGTAAAACCTGTCAGAAGAAATCTCCATATGTAAATAATTCCCCTGTATATACCGGGAGTGTGGAAGATCAAAAAAGGGGTATCATTGCACGGAAATACCGGAGACAGGCTTTTTGCAAAAAGAAAGAAGAATGCCATGTAGAAAAAAAATCTGCATTCTTTCAGGATTTCGGCTTTTATTATTTTTACAAGAAAGGCTGATATAACTATAAGAAAAGAAAGAACGCCAAGCCCTGTTACACCCGTTGTATAAA
>CAZEKV010000224.1:0-2950 GCA_964512945.1 uncultured Spirochaetales bacterium
TAACTTCCCACTACAACAACATCTTCCCTGCCGTCTCCATTATAATCAGCACTTCCCTGCTGCATAGTGTATCCGTAACTTCCCATTCTTCTCATGGGTTTAACTACGTAATAACGACGTTCAGAAAGGCTGCTTCGCTTGAGGATCCGGTAGTAACAGGCATGGGGGTCGCGCCGTTTTGAATACTGCAGAAGAACATAATCAGCACATCGCCCTCCAAAATCTCCAATTATCATATTATACGGGTTTTCATATCCTCTAACAGAGACCTTAAAAGTCTGTGTTCGTCCCTCAGGCGTCTCCCATTCGAGATACCCATCTCTTAGCCGCAACGCCCTAACACCTTTTCGCCTTCTGCTACCTCGATCTCCAGTAACCCATATAAAACCATTATCATAACCTACAGAAGTGACCATCCCGACCCCTGGCCGTCGCCACTTTTTATAGGGGCCGTTTGCTTCTCGAAAGTGATTTCCAACTCTTGCAAACATTCTTGGATAGCTTACAGATAGGGGATAAAATGTTTCTCTAAAGACAAAGCTTTTGATATTTCTATTATTGGCAAGACGTGGCATGGTGAATTCTTTTTTTATCAGGTGAGGATCGCCATCGATAACTTTATAGTGCAGATAAAAATTTTTATTGGGTGTTACAAAAGCCGGGACTTGTGCATAAGGATAGACCCTGGTCGTTGTATATTCCTCCCTTATTCCTGCAAACTCTTCATCCAAAAAGGTGTGATCCCATATCCAGCGCATAATCCGATCTGTTCCAACAAAAAGATCAATCCATTTTCCATCGTCGATTGGAATCCACTTAGGAAGAGACCAGGACATATCAACTGCCTTTACCCAGCCGTCATGCCTTTTCCAGTTAAAGTGACTCCTATCTGAGGATTCTCTTGGATCCCATAGTTCTTTTGTGCTGGGATCCCATAGGTCATTTTCCTTTGGAAAAGGAACAGTTCGCCCGGCAAGACTGGGGATTTTAATCCAGGCACCTGCCGGAATTTTATAGCTTTTACAGGCGATAGCCGCACTACGCCAGGGAACAAGTCCATTTTTGTTTGCCGGATCAGCATCTAAACCGTAGAGAACATTCTTTAAGGTTCGAAACCCCGCGTGATTTGGGCGTGCAAGAGTAGGATCGTCCTCATTTGTAGCTGCCAGTGGATCGGGCAGACGTAGATTGAGAACGCAGCGTCTGCCGGAAGGATCCCATAGCCAGGCAGATCCCTCAAGATGACATTTCCAGAATCTCCACCTTTTCATCCTGACTCGAGTATGGGTTCCCGGATAATAAAGAGGCCCGGAAAGATCAGCGTTTTTTAGATAAACCATCTCATTTCTGTGGTCGTTTGCCATTATCAATAGATCATCCTCATCATCGTTGTGAAGGGTGTCAGAGATAGTGGAAAACGTCTTGTATAAGGTAACACAAGTTGTCGGCAAAACAAAGGATTTCATTCCTGGCCTAACAGGATTCCAGTAACCTGTGCCATACCCCTTCCCTGTCTCGGGAAACCCTCCATTTCCGTTTCCGCTGTTTTCAGAAGTCTGATTCAGATTTTCTGAATAATTCAGCTCGTTGTTGCAGCTTGCCAATACAAAAAACAGTAGAATTGACAGAACAGCAACAAAAAAAGTTTTTTTCATAGTTTTTTTCATAAAACCTCCTAATAATATATTCTACTTCTCCTTGCTAACATTTTATCAAAAAAAAGTAAAGCAAAATAAATTAAAGTAAATTAGAGTAAACTACGTAAAGCCATCGATTTTTTTGCACTAAAGAAACAAGGCGTTGAGAGGTGTATAAATTTGTACAAAAAAAGGTTTTGATCCTTTTTTTACTTTGTGAGAAAAAAGGAGGATTCCAGGTTACTCAAAATATTCAAAGGCGTCGATTATATCAAGGTAAACCCCGTCAAAACCAGCGGAAATAATTCTATTGAGGTAGGAATCGCCATTTCTTAATATTATTTTTTGCCATTCCGAATGCCAGTATTTGACTTTATAATTTCCCTCCCACTCAGGATTTTCCTTTGCCATCCATGCAGGTTTACGATGACCCCATTCTTTTTTCCAGTAGTATCTGTAATCTTCTGCTTCTCCTATGCTCATATATCCAAGAATCAAACGTTTACCCCCGTTTTTTTTCACTTTTAGAGAATTAATATCAGAACGGGAGAGCTCTTCTTCATTAAAGAAAAGGTCAATAAGGATAATGTCATAATTTGTATTGCTTAATGCATTCAAAAAATCTGATTTGCTCGAAAACCTTTCAGGATTGATGATGTATAAAAAATTTTTTGCATTTGCAAGGGATGTAATATCCGACGAATTGACATTATGGGGAACCCCTGGAAAATCCGGAATATTATTTAAATTTCTTTCATTTGCCGAAAAAGAAATATATCCATGATTATTATTCTTTGAGTAAGAATCTTCCATTTTAACATGATCCCTGCAATAATCCGTAACCAGAACGGTGAGATTGTATTTTTTCGCTATATTGAGAAAGGAAAGCATATAAGCAATTTCTTTTTTCGGGGTAGCCCGGTTGTCCCTTGAATAACCGTAAAAAAGATCTTCCCTCCCGACACCATCGATAGCCTTTATGTATTTCAGCACATGTATTCCGTTTTCTTCTCCATCCAGTGTTAATAGTTCCTGCCCATTCTGGGGAATTATATAGAAGCCAGGATTAATTGATCTGGAATGTCCGCTTATTCTCTCTACGAACATCCGCATCTCTTCTTTATAGTCCATTGAGTTGTTTTCATCACTATTGATATTGAGTACTAAAAAAACCAACAGGAAAAAATACGGTAGAATGTAGTTTTTCATTATTCCCTCCGGTGATAGATATTAATAATTATAGTAGACTCCATTAAATTGAGCAAAGCCCCTTTTGTATATCGTCTTTCGTGGGGTTTGCTCCGCCCGGTAGA
>CAZEKV010000225.1:0-2933 GCA_964512945.1 uncultured Spirochaetales bacterium
GGGAATCAACATAAACGATATAGTAAAAAATATCTATAAAGAGAAAAGATTTGGTTTTGAAGAAGTTTGTTTTTTACTGATATTCGGGCAGCTGCCGGGTAGAGAGGAATTAAAGGAATTCAAATCCATATTGGGCAGTAGAAGACAACTCCCCAACCAATTTACTGAAGATATGATTCTAAAGGCTCCCAGTTCCAATATTATGAATAAGCTTGCAAGGAGTGTTCTCGCCGCCTATTCCTATGACAGTACTCCCGAGAATAATGCCATAAAGAATGTTCTGCGCCAGTGTATTGAGTTGATTGCTTTTTTCCCGACCCTTGTCGCCTATGCTTATCAGGCCAAGAGTCATTATTATAATAAAGAAAGCCTTTATCTCCACTCGCCTCAGCCCCATCTCTCTACCGCTGAAAATTTACTCTACATGATAAGGGCCGATAAGAAGTATTCCAGGCTTGAGGCTGAACTTCTCGATTTATCTCTTATTCTCCATGCAGAGCATGGGGGGGGGAATAATTCGGCTTTTTCGATACATGTAATTTCTTCATCGGATACTGATACCTATTCGGCAATTGCTTCTGCTGTCGGCTCTCTAAAAGGCGCCAAGCATGGAGGTGCCAATGTAAAGGTTATAAAGATGATGGAGGATATAAAAAAGAATCTTCCTGATGTAACAGACGAAAAGGCGGTATATAAATACCTTTTAAAAATACTGAAAAAAGAGGCCTATGATAAAACAGGACTGATATATGGGATTGGCCATGCAGTATATACCCTTTCGGATCCAAGAGCGGTTTTACTAAAAAAAAGGGCAGCCCTGCTTGCCAGAGAGAAGGGCAGAACCGATGAATACAATCTCTACTTACTGGTTGAGAGACTTGCCCCGAAAGCCATAAGGGAAGTAAAAAAATCCGATAAGAAGGTAGTTTCCGCCAACATAGACTTTTTTTCAGGTTTTGTTTACAACGCCCTGAATATCCCCACAGAGTTGTACACCCCGATTTTCGCTATATCCAGAATTGCCGGCTGGAGTGCCCATAGAATTGAAGAAATTGTAAGCGGAGGCAGAATCATAAGACCTGCATACAAAAGCATCGTCGGGAAAAAAGATTATATCCCGTTATCAAAACGATGATCTCAGAAGAACCCCGGAGAAAACTATAGTCGGGGTTCTTTTTTTTAAAAGACTATTCTGCGGCTGCGGCTGTTTTTGACTTTGCAATTACCATTTCGGCAATTTTCCCGCTTATAGGACTGTAATGATCGAATTCCATTTCAAAAGCCCCCGTTCCTGAGGTTATTGAGCGGAGGTCTATCGAGTATCTAAGGAGTTCCGCCTGCGGAACCTCGGCGTTTATCTCAAGCATTCCCCCCATTGGCTCCTGTCCGAGAACTTTCCCTCTTCGTGAACTTAGATCTGAAAGTATATCTCCCATGTACTTATCCTCTATAAAAACCGAAAGGTGCATAACGGGTTCGAGGAGAACAGGATTTGCTTTTTCAACAGCAGCTTTCAAAGCCCCTTTGGCTGCCAGTTTAAAGGCCATCTCGGATGAATCGACAGAATGTTCTTTACCGTCAACTATGGAAACCTCAAGATCAACAATCGGATAACCGGCAAGGAATCCCTGTTTCATACCTTCCCTGATACCCTTTTCAATTCCCGGCATATACCCCTTTGATATCGATCCCCCCTTGATGGAATTCAGGAAACTGAAAAATTTCCCCCGTTCAATGGGTTTTGTTTTTATGCAGACTTTTCCGTACTGGCCGTGTCCACCTGATTGCTTTTTATGGGTATATTCAGAATCCGAGGCCTTTGTTATGGTTTCCCTGTAGGCAATTTTTGGTATTTTTGTTTCAATTTCAATTTTCTGATTCTTTTTTATTCTGTCAAGAATCATATTGATGTGAAGTTCTCCCATTCCTGAAATAACCGTTTCCCTGGTTTCTTCGTTAAAAACAATCTGAAAAGTGAGATCTTCATCTGCGGCCTTGTGGAGCAGCTGATTTAATTTATCCTCTTCTTTTTTATTGACAGCAGAGACTGTAACAGAGTGTACCGGATGCGGGAGTTTAAGGGCATTGTAGCGGATTATTTTATCATTTGAACAAAGGGTATCGTTGGTTCCCGTGGAATTTAATTTTACGATAATCCCCATATCTCCGGCACAAATTTTTTCTGTTTCAATCAGTTTTTTCCCGATACAGGTATATATCTTCGATATACGCTCCTTTTTCCCTTTTTCCGGATTCAGCAATTCGATATCCGATGTGAATTCCCCGGTTATTACTTTTACATACGAAAGTTTTCCTGAAAACTGATCCATACTTGTTTTATAGATCATGAGAGAAACGGGATTATCCGAACTTATTTTAACTTCAACTTCCTGGTTACTGGAATCCATCCCTGTTTCTTTGATAGCATCCGGGGAGGGAGCTGCTGTAGATATAAAATTTAAAAGTGATACAATACCGCAGTTTAATAATCCCGAACCGCAGAGTACGGGGGCAAGCCTGTTTTCTCTTAAACCAACTGTAAGCCCATGCCTTATCTCATCCGGTGTAAGGGTTTCATTCTCAAAATACCTCTCCATCAAGGCATCTTCGCCCTCAGCGGCAGATTCAATCATGATACCCCTTATCTTTTCCACTTCGTTTTTCATATCATCGGGGATATCAACTGCAACTTCCTTCTGTCCGGCTTCCGGTATTAAATACGCCTTATTTTCGATCAAATTTACAATACCCTTGAATCCGGTTCCCGTGCCTATCGGGATTGTTATGGGCACAAAAGTTTTCTTAAACTTTTGTTTAAGGTCGTCAATTACAGACTCGAAGCCTGCTCTTTCTTTTTCCATTTTGTTGATAAAAATAATCCTGGGCATACTGCGGTGATTAAGGCGTCTCCAGAGCTTAAGGGTTTCTATCTG
>CAZEKV010000226.1:0-2921 GCA_964512945.1 uncultured Spirochaetales bacterium
TACGTAAAAGCGTTGAACCGGCTTTTCCCGTATAGATATATGGAAGCCGTATAACTACCGGTTCCGGCAATTTTCACACCGCGGCCGGGGGCGTCTGCCTGTCCTGAGCGAGGCCGGCGCCGGGCGGAGTGAAAATCCGGTGTACACATGGGAGCAGTAAAAAAAAATAAATCCACCTGCTGATAAAAATCCCAAAATAGTGTATTCTGAAGTCTATACTGGCTTTTTGAGGCAAAAACATGGGAAAATATACCCTATTTGAATTCAATGACGAATTTGTTAAAAAAATCAAAGACACACGGGAAATACCCGTACATTTTTACAATAAAGACGGGCAGATACTTATATACAAAAAGGAAAAGGCTTCTCCTGAAGAAGTCTCAAGGCTCCTGAAATTCATCAGCCAGGGTATTTTTTATGATGAGAAGGACAGCGAAAAACTGATATTAAAGCCCAAAAAAAAATCCCCCGGCGTCCCCGAAGGGCTTACGGATACAAAACTTATCGGTGAGAAATATACAAAAGAGCTGGTAAAAGATGCCGAGGAACTTTTTAATGAATTGAAAGAATCCTCAATAAATTCAATACATACAAAAAAGACGGGCAAAACACTGGAATCTCTGTTCAGCGACTTCAGCAATCAGGCGGATGCAATGACGGGTCTGGTGAATATTATAGAGCACATGCATGACCTCGAGACCGATTTCGATGTCAAGACGGCTATTAAGCGGACGGTTGTTGCAATGGCCTTAAAGACAAGGGGTATGCACGCTGCCCTCGGATATAAAGATAAAATGACTGTAAAGCGTCAGATTGCCAATCTGATGATGAGTTCCCTTCTCTGCGACATAGGCTGTTATCAAATGAAAATGCCTACAAATTCCGATTTAACCACAGAACAAATGGAGTATGTAAAAAATCATCCCCTGCTTTCCTATTTGATGATTGCCCATGAACCATCCATAGATACAAGGGTAAAGCATAATATTCTTACACATCACCGCCCCAATTACGAAGATATCCACTATAACAACTATCCAAATATGGAGGTTCTGCAAAAGAGACTCGTTCAAATAAGCGGGAAATATGAAAATGATCTCTCAAAAAGATCTGTCGTTGAGGATATTGCGAATCAGTTAACCTTGTTCAAAGAGAACCAGCATTATCTTGAGGATGCCAATGTTCTCGCTATATCCTCCGAGTTTGCTTCTTTAACCTCAGAGACCCCCTGGCGTCCGGCTTTTTCATCCGTCAGGGCAGTTAAAATGATTATTAATAATTCTTTTTTTTCCTACACAGGAAGAATAATGAAGGAATTTCTCGATTACATAGCAATAAGCCTTTGTGATAATAAAATGATTCTTAATCTAAATGATTATATTATTATTGCCTCTATTATGCACGACGGCAGAGCCGCTTTTGAATTATGCAGAATCGACAGTATCAGCCGTTATCAAAGCAGACCGGGGGTGACACGCCTTGCCTCAATACAGCCTGTTCTTGCAAAGAAACCCAAACTCTACTTAAGGGGATTTGATCTTGACTCGATAAGAATTGACAGGAGAAAGGCTCATTACGAACTGGTTATGGATGATACAAGAAAGATCGTCTATGTCATTGATCCCGCTTATGATACAGAATTATACAATATAGTCAGGAAAATATAAAAATACTTCGTTTAATCTGCACAATATGGTCTTTACATGAAGCGTTTGACTATCGTATATTTTGCAAATATAATTATCTAATCGTATGATCGTAAAGGAGTTTTATTAATGAAAGAAGTAATCCTTGCAGGAATGTTTTTTTTCTTATGCGGGTATGGTTTGGTTTCGGAAGAGATAGATTCGCTTATTCCGGAAGATGTGGATGTTTATTGTCAGATTGGCAATTTGGATGAGATGTTTGTAAACCTTGATGCTTTTCTGGTAGAGATTGGTTTACGTGATAAGCTTACATCGGGGGTTTCTTTAAAAGAGTTTGCCAGATCCACTCTTGCCATCGGGGGCTTTGATATCGACTGGATTGATTTTTCCAAACCTGCTGGTATAGGAGGGTGGACATCAAAAGAGAGTTTGTTCAGAAAATTTGATATTGTTGTAGCTTTTCCTGTAAAGAATATTTCAGAGAATGCGGAGAAGATTGAATCCCTGATTGCAACGGAAGAGATTATTACAAAAAAATACGGTAATTACCTGTTACTGTTCACCAATATTGATACGGCGGATAAGTACCCCCTGAAGAACAAATTTAACCAGGCTAAATTCTCAAAGTATCAAAAGGGGGGGCTGAGCCTCTATTACAATGTGGGAGAACTCTGGAAAAGCTCCGGAATGGATTTTGCCATGATGAAAAAGGAGTTTCGTGATTCTGTAATAACCAGGAATCCCGGTCTTAAAAATAAAGAATTGCTTTTTTATTTTGCAGATAGAGCAATCGAAATTGCAGAGCAGATATCGGAGGGTTCTTCCGGGATTTTTGCCGAAAAACGGGGTTTTACCTGTTCAGGAGACCTGGAATTTGACAGAACCGGATGGGTCCATGAGTTTCTTTCTTCATTGACCCCCGTAAAAGGGACGAGGGAATTTATCAAGTATTTGCCTGACGACTATCTTCTGACGGGCATTGCTAATATAAACCCCTTAGATTTAAAGGAAGCTTTCCATAAATTTGAGGATATTCTTTATGGTTCATATGAAAATATCAGCAAATCGGATATTGCCTCATTAAAAAAGATGTCTGAAGATTGTAGAAACCTCCAGGGATCACGATGTGCAATAGCTCTGGATTTTAATCTTAATTTTAAGGGCATTCTGGCATTAACCGATTATTCGGATATAACAAACTATTTTGATCTTGATGGAGTGATTGTAGCAGAAATTAAAAATGGAAAATCGTACAGGAAAAAAGTTGAAGAATTT
>CAZEKV010000227.1:0-2912 GCA_964512945.1 uncultured Spirochaetales bacterium
TAACAGCAGGCAAGGGGGGCTTTGACTATGTTTTTATAGATTCCCCTCCGGCTCTTGGGATTCTAACCCTGAACGGTCTGGTTGCCGCCGATTATGTCATAATTCCCTTGCAGTGTGAATATTTTGCGCTTGAGGGACTCAGCCTGTTGCTGCAGACAATAAAAAGGGTTCAAAAAAAATTAAACCCCTCACTTGAACTTGGCGGGATATTTTTCACGATGTACGATTCGAGAACAAAATTGGCAAATGAAGTGATACAGGAAGTAACGGAATATTTTAAATCTAAAGTTTTTAAAACGATCATTCCAAGAAATGTAAGATTGTCGGAGGCCCCCTCCCATGCTCAGCCTATAAATAAATATGATCCGGCTTGCAGTGGTGCGCGAAACTATGAGAGCCTAACAAAGGAGGTTTTGAAACGTGTCTAAAAAAGTACTGGGAAGAGGAATAGAGGCTCTAATTTTTCAAGAGGAAGAAAGTGTTCATAAGGCAAGCAAAGAGGGGATCGCAGGTATAGATATTTCCTTGATTGAAACAAATCCTGACCAGCCAAGAAAAATATTCAATGAAGAAACCTTGAGAGAACTTGCCGATTCGATTAAAGAACAGGGCGTAATTCAACCAATCATAGTGGAAGAGAAAAATGGAAAATATATTATTGTTGCCGGAGAACGCAGATTTCGTGCAGCGAGAATTGCAGGGAAAGAAAAGATCCCCGCAATAGTCAGAAAGGTAACGGAAGAAGAGAAGCTGGAAATAGCCCTTATCGAAAATATTCAGAGAGAAAATCTCAGCCCAATAGAAGAAGCCCGGGCATATCATGATTTAATGAAGACAACAGGGATCAAGCAGGAGGTGGTTGCAAAAAAAGTTGGGAAAAAGAGGTCAACTATTGCCAATAGCCTCAGACTCTTGAGATTGCCTGTTGAGATACAAAAATCCATTTCCTGCGGTGAAATTTCGGCAGGACACGCCAGAGCCATTTTGTCAGTATTAAATCCTGCTGATTTACAAATTCTTTACAAAAGAATTTTGGAGAAGGGACTTTCTGTAAGAGAAACTGAGCGAAGTGCCGCAGAATTTAATAAGGGGAAAAGACTCGGAACAGGTGTCGAAAATAAGGTTTCTACCGGGAAACAGGATGACATAAAAATAATCGAACAAAAATTTATTGAAAAAATGGGGACAAAGGTTTCTATAAAAGGGGATTTTAACGGGGGGAAAATCATTATACATTATTTCTCACGAGAGGATATGGATAGGATTTACGAAATCATGAACGGATAAAAAGAGGGAAACGCTCTCTTATCATGAAATATAGTCTTTACACTTTCAAAAATGTTTTTTTTCTAGTATACTCTACAGCGGAAGGTTGGTTTGCTTTTATGGATGTGACGGGATTTTGTTATATTCATGCTCTTTTGCAGAAGACCTTCCGATAGTTGCTGTAAAGGCAATAAGGAGTAGAGTATATGCAGACAGTTAGAGAATGCCCCCATAAATTTCATATTCCCGTTCTCGGTACGGGGTATTCAATTGATACGCCCCTGAAAGTTGCGAAATTTGGAATAACATCTACAATTTCGCTGGTCGATGACGAGCTGATTGAGCAAATGAGAGAATATCATTCTCATAAAAACGGCCGGGCTTTTTTGTGGATAAAAAAAACCTCTGAGGATAGCAGGGCCAGGCGGATTGAAGCCTACCTGAATCTCATTGATGAGCTTGTTGCAGAGCAGATAAAGGATATGAAGCAGCAGGAGTTTACCCCCAAAAGTGAAATCACCCAGTATTTCGAAATGCTTCCAGAGGGCAAAGCGAAGTCTCTCTATAATGCCATGAGAGAACTTCCTGACGGCAAAGAAAAAGAAATTCTTAAAGATAAATTAAGGTCACAGATTGTTCAGGGATCGATAGATGTGAATATAATGGTTAAAATTGACAGTATTCCTTTCAAAAATGGAAAACCTGTTTCGGAGTATTATTCCGAGGCTGTTTCGGCTTTACGGGGATATGCAAAAAGCACCCTGAACTCCTCGATTATATTTTCTGCCGGAATGAATCCCCGGCTTTTCGCTGCAATTCCCGGTTATTCTGATTTTCTGCCGGATAAGAACGGAACAACCAGGAAAAAAGTAATCCTTAAGGTAAGTGATTACCGTTCTGCTTTTGTTCAGGGTATGGCTCTGGCAAAAAAGGGCATATGGGTTTCCGAGTTTCGTGTTGAATCCGGATTGAATTGCGGAGGCCACGCTTTCGCTACAAAGGGTTTCTTACTGGGCCCTATTCTTGAAGAGTTCAAGAAGAAAAAAGAGGAACTGAAGGAAAAACTGGAGAAGATTTTTATAAAGAACTGTTCTTTGCAGGGAATAGCCCTTAATGGGTTTTCATTCCACCAGCGTATTACAATTCAAGGGGGGATAGGGACTGCCGAGGAAAATAATCTTTTAATGGATTATTACAGTGTAGACGGTACCGGATGGGCAACTCCTTTCATGCTGGTACCCGATGCTATTAATATTGATGATAAACATCTTCACAAGCTTATAAAAGCCAACAAAAAGGATGTCTTTCTGAGCAAGGCTTCACCCCTGGGTGTTTTGTTCTGGAATCTGAGGAATTCAGCCAGTGAGATCGCCCGTAATCTCCGTATCAGAAAAAATCAGCCGGGTTCACCCTGTATTAATGGACATCTTGTTACGAGTACTGAATTCACGACAAAGCCCCTGTGTATTGCCTCAAGACAGTATCAGACCCTTAAGCTTAAAGAACTCGCATCGCGAAATATTCCCAAAAAGATTTACAACCGTTTAAAGAAAGATCTTCTGGCGAAGGCCTGCATATGTCATGATCTTGCAGGAAGCGCAACGAGCCGTCTGAATATTGATGCTAACGCCTACACAGCTGTAACT
>CAZEKV010000228.1:0-2858 GCA_964512945.1 uncultured Spirochaetales bacterium
TGCTGCATAATGCTATATTTTTTTTACACTCCTATCAATATGGGGTCACCAGCTATATCATTTTATATTTAGAAACGCCTCTGTCCAGTATAATAAGAAGATATCACAAAAAAAGTAAAAAATATTTTTAATTTGATTTTTAAATTGGGAATTATTTTTCTCCTTATATATGAAATTTTATAATAAAATAACCGATTTTTGACCTCTCATTTTCCCTGGAAGTGTCCTGTTTCAGGGTGACAGTCAGGATGTTGGGGGCGAAAAGGTTATTGGGGTTGAATAAAATTGGATATTTGTATATTACTTTTTCAAAATATCAAAGAAAGGAGGGGCGTATGGCTTATAAAATCAATGATGAATGTACGAATTGCGGTTCATGTGAACCGGAATGTCCTGTGGAGGCCATTAAAGAAAAAGACAACAAGATCAGGGTAATAGATGCAAGTTTATGTACCAGTTGCGGAGCCTGTGCAGATGTTTGCCCGGTAGAGGCTATCGAGGCTGACTGATGACTTGCCTTATATTTTACAGGAAATGAAAAAATGGCGTTCTGGATTTGAATAAGCGTTTTTCAGGGGCTTCTCCCGCAAGGAGTAAGCCCTTTTATTTTCTTTCCTCGGAATCATCGATATTCATAAACAGGAATTTAAATTCTTCAGATGATATTATTTCTTTTGCATCGGGATTTTTGTTGTTGGCATTCAGGGTGGCTTCGATTTCTTTTACATCTTTTTTATGTTCTTTTTTCGATATTTCCAGCTTTTTGAAGATATTTTCTATATGTTCTGCAAATTTTATTTCTTTGTTAATTATCTTTGAGGTAAAACCTATAAATTGCTTTTTTACCTTCATAATTTCTTGTAAATATCTGATTCTGTTTATTAAATAGCTGTTTTCTCTCAGAGAGATGTAGATCCTCTCAAGTGAACTGTCAATGAAGAGTATGTCTTCGATTATTTTTTCTTTGAAATAATCAGCATCAATATTTCTGGAAAGTGTACGCTTTAGAACCCTGATCATTTCGGTTAGAAAGAATAAATTGTCGTAGTAATGGATCCTTCTGGACATATATCACTTACATCGGTACAAAATACATCTTACTTGACAATGATGATTCCATATGTTAATTTGATTCGATTTTTACCTCTTTATCCAGTTAAAGATTGGATCGCATATTGTCCAGAAGGAGGAGCAATGAAAGAGTATGAGGCCGTATTCATTTTTTTGAATGCGGAAGAAAGCTATGCAAATGGAATGACATTTGTAAAAGAGCAATTTAAAAAAATAAAGGCAAAAATCATAAAAGATGAGGATATGAAGGTTCGGGAACTTGCATATCAAATTAAAAAACAAACAGCGGGTCATTATCATTTGTTCAATTTTGATGCGGATCCGGACGGATTGCGGGAAGCTGACAGGGAATTCAGGCTTAATCAGGATATACTGAAGTTTCTTATTATCAGAAGGGAAGAAAAGAAAAACAAAAAAACAGGCAGAAAGAAAAAGAGCCCTGATTTAAAGAAGGAGAGGGGCGAGTAGCAGTTAAAATTGTTTGGAGGTTTTTCAATGGCAACGGATATAAATAAAGTGGTGCTGGTCGGAAGGTTGACCCGTGATTCTGAGTTAAAGTATACCAGTAGTGGAACTGCAATCAATAAGTTTTCTATTGCTGTTAACAGAAATAGAAAACAGGGTGATCAATGGATAGATGAGGTAAATTATTTTGATATAACCCTGTGGGGCAAGAGGGGAGAGGCTCTCCAACCCTATTTGCTGAAGGGAAAGCAGGTTGCTGTGGAGGGAGAGCTAAGGCAAAACAGATGGGAACAGGATGGTCAGAAGAGGAGTAAGGTCGAGATATTTGCGGTAAATATCCAGCTTCTGGGCGGTAGATCCGCCGGCGGTGCTGAGAGTACCGCTAATTTTCAGAATACTGAAACCGGGCAAAATGGGAGTTCCTCCGCTCATGAGGAATTTGAAGACGATATTCCATTTTAGTTTCTAATTAGGGAGAAATAAATATATTATGTCAGATAGAGAAAAGGAAAATATGCAGAAAGAAAACAGGCCGGGCGATAATAGAGAGAGAGGGGGTAGTCAGGGCGGCGATAGGGGAGGTTCCCGGCCGCAGAGACAGCGGGGATTCTTTAAGAGAAAAGTATGTAAGTTTTGTACACAGAATTTGCAGGTTGACTACAAGAGTGCTGATAGTATGAGGAGATTTGTGACTGAAAGGGGCAAAATTTTGCCGAGAAGAATTACCGGAACATGTGCCAGACATCAAAGACATCTTGCCAGGGTTATTAAGCGGGCAAGGGTAATTGCTGTACTGCCGTTTGTCAGACAGTAAGCCCCGGATAGATGAGCTACCTGCGGATTCCCATGGATGAAAGGTTCAAGTTATTTTCAGTCTGCATTTTGTTTGGGCTTTTTTCCGTTTTATTTCCGTTTTTTGTGATTGTTCCACTTCATCTGGTTGCGCTCAGGCTGGGGAAACGGGAGTTTGCTCTGACTGTTGCTCTTCTTCTGTTGTTCTACGGTGTTTGCAGGCTTGCTGGGTTGTTCAATTCAAAATTTCATATAATGTTCCTGGCTGTACATATATCTTTTTTTGGTTCAGTGTATATTATTGATGTTCTGCTGTGCGGTTTAAAAGAGAGGTTGTTTTTTAAGGTAGTTTATACGGCTGTTGGCATAGGCTGTATTGTTTTTTTATTTCTTCTTATTCCCGAAAATTACGGGGTGTTTAAGGCAGAGATAAGGAGTAATGCTTCCAGGATAATTGACGACATGTCGAAATCGGTTGATAAAAACAAAATTGAGGAACCAAATTTGAAACTGTCCTCAAACATGACAAA
>CAZEKV010000229.1:0-2760 GCA_964512945.1 uncultured Spirochaetales bacterium
GTACAGGGGATAGCCTTTCAAAAATTCATTTATAAATAGCCCTGATTTTTCATAGATATCTGCCAGGGAAATATTATCCGGTTTTTTAAGGGTATACAAACCAATACCACCCATTCCTCCGTACTTAAGAAATCCATTCTCGCTTAAAACCGCTTTTTTTATTTTCTTCGGTCTGTAGGTATCCCATAATCCATCATCTTCATTTTCAGCGGCCATATGAGGAAAATAAAGAGAATCCGTTTTATGCAGCAAATTATGGGAACCCTTTCCCTCAGGAAACAAGACCTCACTATATTTCTTAAGCATTTCTTTAAGACTATCAAGGCTCCAGGCTTTTGAAAGCGAAGACAATTTATTTCTCAGTTCTTTATAACCCATTGGTAATGAAAACTTTTTGTCATATTTTACCGGACCATACATCTTCTCCGTTATCAGAAGTCTATACGATGCGAATCTATGGAATTCCGCAACTTCCTTACCATTCAGAACCTCAGAAATTGGCAGGGCATAATTTAGATTCTCATCCTTACTTTTCCGTAAAACAATACCAATAACCTCAGCCTTTTGATTTAACAATGGACCTCCGCTGTTTCCGGGAGATGCAGCAGCTGAAAATCTCAACCAACTCCATTCACCATTTTCAGATTCTCTGGTTTTCGATGTCAAAAGCCCGTCTCTGATTACGATTCCCTCTCCAAAGGCATTTCCTGCAGCATACACAATTGAATTCATATATGGATTAACATTAATCTTTAAAAAATCTTTCTGCACTCTATCCTTTACAGAAAACATCACATAATCTCTGTGATTCGAATATTTTAGTATTTTATCGATCTCGGAGATATTTCCATTTTTATCACGAATAAACAGCCCCTCCCACAATGTTTTTTTCCCGAGGTCAACAACATGTGCAGCAGAAATATATGTGTTCTCGGAAATGGCAAAGGCTGTTCCTATAGACACATATTCATCAACTCTTGCGGAATAAGAAAGGGCATCCCACGCCAATTTATCCTGATAAACTACGGGATCTTCCCTTATCTCATTTTTCCTCCCATCTTTGATTTTTTTTTCTTTTGTGTATGGATTATCAAATGGTTTTTTTACTATAACCTCGAAAACGCAATTGTAAATCCTGTTTATGTTTTTTAATTTAAAATTTATATTTGAGTTCTTTTCTTCCGTAGTCTTACACCCAGAAGAAAGACAAATTGCCACCATCAGAATTGCAAAAATAAATTTAATTTTCATTTTATCTCCAGTAATTCAATATTATCTATAATTATCTTAGTCTTCCAGGATAATTATCTCGACCCTTCTATTTTTTCTCATATTCTCTTCTATATCATTTAAGGCAATAGGTTCCGAGCCTCCTCTCCCTTCGTATATAAACCTTTCCCGTTTTATACCCCTCTTAACAAGTTCCTCAACAATCATCTTTGCACGTCTTATGGATAGTTTAATCTGACTTTCTTTCGTTCCAACATCCGCTGTGTGACCCACAACGAGAAATGTCCTGTCGGGGACATCTGCCAGTAAAGAAGCAATACTATTAATCCTTCCTGCTTCATCCTTTAATAGAACTGCCCTATCTGCAATAAAATGCAGATCTTTAATAATTAATGATATTCCGTCATCGTGCTCAACAACCTCTACGTCTTTAATTTTACGTTTTAGGATTGAAGTTTCTACCTTCTTCACCACTTTTTTACGATCCATCGATATAAAGCTATCATATATAATCAGATCCGTTCCCCTCACCGAAATTTCTTTTTTATCACTGTATTTGTACTTCTCAAAAAAAATATCGCTGATAAGTATCTTACCACTTCCATCCCCCGATATTGATATCGTGGAATTATGCGACCCCTGAATTTCTTGCAAATCTTCATCACCATAAGGATCTCTGGGAGATCCTACTGACAGACCGTAAGTTGTGTGGTATTTTGCCGTAACAATAAAATTCCCATTCCCATCGATTCCCCTGTAACAGTATTCTACAAGAATCTTGATTCTTGTTAATCTGCCATTCTTTTCAGGATCAATAATCCGCTCTCCTGAGGCAATCCAGGTATCTCCCTTTTTTACCGGTTTAGTCGAAAAAACAGGAAAATTTACGAGCACAGGATAACCGCCCCCTTTTATCAAATTTATGGTTCCATCAGGAAATAATTGGAATTTAACCGAAACAGTTTTATAAATTTTTCTGCCGATAAAAATACCTTCATGCTTTATTACATCGATATCATAATACTTTCCCTCATAGAGATTTTTACTATCGCTCTGTAAAACTCCTCTAATTTCCCTGTAAATATGACCTATGTGTTTATTATTTATACTTTTGGATAAATTATATTTTTCTATTATTTTTAGATTTTTTTTCGGCGTAATCCTGAAAATGTATTCTTCCTGGGAAAAAACAGCCGTTGAAATGGTTAAAAATAATATTATGTAGGGTAATACTTTTCTTTTTTCCATACTGATAATACCAATTATTTAAACTATAGGGATAGATATTTTAATAGAAGTCCCCTCATTTTTCCTGCTTTTTATCTCAAGATTCCCATTATGCGCTTCAATTACATTTTTTACAATCAACATTCCCAACCCTGTGCCTCCACTTTTTGATTTAGAATAAAAAGGTTCAAAAACATTTTTTAACACGGTATTATCCATACCCACACCATTATCGCTTATCTTAAAAATCAACATACCATCTTCCTTCCCTGCATCAATCCTGAATTCTCCCCCATCGGACAT
>CAZEKV010000230.1:0-2651 GCA_964512945.1 uncultured Spirochaetales bacterium
GTAACAAATGCTCCAGGAAGGGCATTTACAGCTCCAAGCTTTCCCAGGGTATGAGATGCCCCGGCTCCCCCCGAGACAGCTCCAATTATAACAAATACGCTGCATATAACAGCGGCGGTCTTAAATTTTATCATCCGCGTACCTACGGCAGTCCCAAAGACATTGGCAGCATCATTGGCGCCGAGGGACCACCCCAGAAAAAGGCCGCTGGATAAAAAGAAAAGTAAAGTGATGGTATCCAAACTTTGTTCCTAAATTGTCCTTTTTATCGCATAAACCGATAATCTTTCGCAGACGGATTCCGCTTCATCAGATAACCTCGCAATATGCACTGCAAAATCACGGATATGCATTTTGCCTGCCAGACCGCCGATATCTTCCGAGCTGAATATCTTCTTTTTTATGCGGTTCTCCAGGCGATCCGCCTCATGCTCATAGAAAAAAACCTTGTTAATATGATCATTTATCATACTAACATCCCGAAAAAAAGCCCTTCCGGCTCTAACTGAATATTCAACAGCACTCACCGAAGCCCTGGATAAACTGGTGAAATCTTCTTTTAGAAAGTCGGGGATCTCGGGGTTTTCAATATCAAACTGCATTAAAACATACTTAACAGAATCAATAACATTATCGCTGTTTTCAAGTAACCCCAGGACATCTCCCCTGGATTCAGGAATAAGCATCTGAGTATAGAGTCTGTATTTTATTTCCCTTCGCAGCTTATCCGCATCCGATTCAAGCTGGTCAATGGTTTTTAGTCTTTCATTAAACATTTCCCTGTCGTTATCGAGATAGTCCTTTATAGCCGCTTCAAAAATCATACCCGACCTGGCTATATTATCAAGAAATGTCTCAATCTTTCCTTCTAAAACCTTTATCTTGCCAAAAAGAATACCCATTTTCCTTCCTTTCAATACAATTGTTTATCATCAACCGCCGGATTGCAAAAGACATTTACACAAGGGCATCAACTATTCGAACCCCTGCTGGCGTTTGATCTCATACATCAGAATTCCCGATGCAACCGATACATTAAACGAATCTATATTTCCTTTTGAGGGAATACTTATCAGATCATCACACATTTCCATAACCAGACGCCCTATTCCCCTGCCCTCACTTCCCATAACCAGAGCAACCCTCCCCTTTAGCACCGTCCTATCTGCTCTTTTCCCACTGACAGAAGCTCCGTAAATCCAGAAATCGTTTTCCCTTAACTGCCTTAGACAACGGCTGATATTCTGCACAGTAATGGTATTCACATAGACATTCGAACCTGCGGAGGTTTTCGAAATAATCTCAGTGTTTTTCACACTTCTGCGAGATGGAATAACAACAACATCAACAGCAAATTGATCCGCCGACCGCAGGATCGCACCATAATTGCGGGTATCCGTGATACTGTCAAGTACAAGCACAAGGGCATTTTTTCCGGTTAAAGCATTCAAATACTCATTAAGACTGGAAAACTTTTTTCCAATCTTACCCGATCTTTCCAACCTGAGCAGAAACCCCTTATGCCCTATTTTTCCGGAATATTCGGACATTTTTTTATCTGAAATCCTGATTGCTGCAACACCTTTCTTCTCAGCTATATCAATGAGACTTTCTATCCTTGGGTTTGTCTTCGAGAAATAGAATTCCTTATATCCCCCGACCCCCTTTAAAGATTCTTCAATTCCGTGGAAATCGGTAATAATATCCGCCATTCTCTATTTGGCCTTATCGTAATCTTTAACGACATCAACCTTGCCGTCAAAATCCGTATCACGCTCAAATTTTTTGATGTATACCCCCTCATCCATATAAACCCAAACGTCAATCTTGCTGTCATAATTTGAATCGATTTCCCTCCGGAAAAGAACCCCTTCCTTATAGATATAAAAATCATCCATTATTCCATCTTTATTGTAATCAAGTCCCTCCTTCTCTATGACGCCGTCCTCCGTGTACCACACTATCTTGTCTATAATACCATCAAAATCCCCATCAGTTTTTATGACACGAATTTTACCATCTGTTTTCTCATACCAGAGATCTGCTTTTCCATCATTATTCTCATCCAGCGAAAATGATTCGGAGGATACAAGAACAAAGCAAGCTGCAGAAAACAACAGACATACAAAAAAAAACTTTTTCATTTTCATTGAAAAATATCCCTCTTCAAATTTAGTATTTTGTAAAAATCTTTCATGCCCATGCCTCCCACGGCAGTGCAATATAAATTAGCACATAAAGATTCTTTTTATAAATATCGGCAGGGGGCATTAATACTGAAAAAATATTCTCAATCAGATTTCCAGATTGAGAATTGCTTCTTAACCATCACCTTTTTCCCCCTAATATCTCTACACATTATAATCAACTTCTTGACAAAAAGACAAATAATGTGCATGCTACGGTTCGGTTTGTGGTGGATGTAGTTCAGCTGGTAGAGCACCAGATTGTGGTTCTGGTTGTCGCGGGTTCGAATCCCGTCATTCACCCTGACATGCGTCCGTAGCTCAGCTGGATAGAGCGCCGGACTTCGAATCCGTAGGTCGTAGGTTCGAATCCTACCGGGCGTGTTTTACCGGGCCGTTAGCTCAGCTGGCAGAGCAGCAGACTCTTAATCTGCGGGTCAAAGGTTCGATCCCTTTACGGCTCAT
>CAZEKV010000231.1:0-2636 GCA_964512945.1 uncultured Spirochaetales bacterium
AGGAGAATTACAAAGCTGAAAACGAGAGGCAGAATTTAGATTTTTTAAGTTCTTTGCCGCAGGAGAACTTAGAAGATTTTCACCGACAATTATATCCGGATGCCCCTCTTTTTTTAGCAGGCTGTGTTTCGGTGATTCTTTATATACTATTTCAATTCTGTAGTTGTCGTGCAAAGAATTAAACAATTCGGTATATATTATGAACTCGGGTCTATTCGTCCATAAAACTGCATTTTTGCTTCTGTAGAAGATGCAGCTGCTTAATAATAAAGCAAGCGACACGAAAATCAGAATTTTTATCCTTCCATGCATAATCCCAGACTCTAAGACAGAGGGGAATGATTGTCAATAATTCCTGCAGAATTATTCCCCGGGGGGTAAAAAAAAGGCAGTTTTGCAAGGATTTCGAAGCAGGTTCCCTTTTTACTCTGTTGTATGAGACTCCGGGGGTTCTTTGAGGGCTTTTTGCCGGTAATGGCAGATTTTCGACTTAAAGTTTTTAGATTAATTTGCTATATAATTGGAATAGACATTTTAAGCGTTGTATCTAATTAAAAGAAGTCAGTGAAAAATTTATCGCAGGATAGTCAAGGGAATATGGATGAGAGTTATTTTCCATTTTATAAGTACAGTAATTACCTGACAAAGAAATATGGACTCTCCGCCTATCGTGTAGGCATCGATGCGGGGTTTTCCTGCCCTAACAGGGGGGGGGACAGGAAAAAACACGGCTGTATTTATTGTGATGCCGGGGGTGCCAGAGCGACTTATATTGACGTACTACGAGATATTGAAAAACAGATTAAAAAAGGTGTTGCTTTTCTTGAACGGCGTTATGGGGCGGAAATTTTTCTTCTCTATTTTCAGGCGTTTTCAAATACTTTCGGCTCTGTGGAAAATCTTAAAAAGATTTATGAATATTGTCTGGGGTTACACGATTTTCATGAATTAATTGTTTCAACAAGGCCTGATTGTATTACCGAAGGTATTGCAAAACTGCTTGCTTCATATAAGAACAAAGGATTTGATGTCTGGGTTGAACTGGGTCTTCAATCTTCTTTAGACGAAACCCTTGTTAGAATTAACAGGGGTCATACTGTTTCGCAATTTGAATCTTCCTACAGGCTTTTGAAATCCATGGGAATAAAGGTTGCTGTTCATCTCATCTTTGGACTCCCGGGCGAGGGCGAAAAAGAAATTATGGATTCGGTAGACTATATTGCCCGTCTAAGGCCGGACGGGATTAAAATTCATAATTTAAGTATTCCCTTTGATACCCCCGTCTGCAATGAATATCTCTATGGAGAATTATCGGTTCCATCGAGAAAACGCCATCTTGAGTACACTATTAAAGCAATTGGCCGCCTTCCTCCCGAAACTATAATTATAAGGCTGACATGTGATATACCACGAAACAGGAGAGCCTTCCCCGGGGAGCCTCTCCTGAAAGGCAGATTTTACAATGAAATACGAAAAGAGATGCTGAAAAGAAATTTAATACAGGGTATCCATTTTTCTGAATGAGGCTTCTTAAGGGGTATGTGGCTCTGTCGATTTTTATTTTCCAAGGACAGGATTTTTTTATCTCATCAGAAAGATATGGCTTTTTTTTATTCACATGATATTGTATACTCTCTTGTAGAGGCGTGCTGGAAGGTTGTGCTGTGGAGGAAATGAATGGCTTTAGATGATCCTGCTATTTTTAAAATACTTGCGGAAATGGGAGAGCATTTTACCAATAACATAAACAACAGGTTTATCCGTAAGGCTCTTCTGACACTTGAAATAGATTCTTCTTC
Organism: uncultured Spirochaetales bacterium; assembly: GCA_964512945.1. Lineage (GTDB taxonomy): Bacteria > Spirochaetota > Spirochaetia > CAZEKV01 > CAZEKV01 > CAZEKV01. Next base: position 1,800 of record CAZEKV010000231.1, read on the forward strand.
CTGGGATTTGATTTATGATCTGGTTGCAGTTAGTGACTACAGAAAGACTCAGGGTTATCGTTTTGCTGAAATGTATGAAAGAATAATGGCAATTGCAAAATTCATCCACAAGGCAAGAACAAATGTGCTTCCAAATCTCAGATCCATGTTAAACAGCGGAAACGATACTGTTTTTTCTCCAACCTCTGGCAAAGAGGACAGCAACACGAGGCTTCTTAAGGGTATTGCCATAAGTAATTTTGGTTCAAATTTGGGCATACTTGCGGATATGACACATAATTTATACTTTAAAACGGTTGAGATTGATAAAGAACAGCATTTTACGAAACCCCCTGTATTTGAACGTACTCCGGAATTAAAAGAACTCGGGAAACTATTGATAGCGGAATAGCTGTAACATAAGAGGTGTAGGGTTAGTATTCTTCAGCGCCTGAGAATATAGCAGCCAGTACTTCCTCTATTTTATCTGTGTCGATTGAAGAATATGCCAGCCGCAGGATACTGTCATTTATGGCGATTGTTCCAATATTTTTTTTGTGCAGCAGGAATTTTCTTAATTTTCCGGCTTCCCTGATTTTGAAGCTCATGAAGTATCCTGAATTAAAGGGCAGGGGTGTGAGTGGTGATTCAGGATTCATTTGTTTGAGAACCCTCCCAACTTCCAGATATCTTTCATAAAGTATGTGAAAATATTTTTTTTTATCGTTTGCGTAGTTCCTGGATTCAATAGCACTGGCAAGGAGGGTTTGGGCTATTCTGCTGGAATTTGATATGGAAGAACGGATGGCCGCCGACAGTTTTTCGTTGAGTACCTGATAATGTTCATTAGAAAGATTT
>CAZEKV010000232.1:0-2560 GCA_964512945.1 uncultured Spirochaetales bacterium
TAACTCATGCTCTTAAGCTCGGGTATATTAATTATGTCGGTTGGGGTAATTTAAGGATTAATATCCCCTCTTATATATCGCAGGCACATACCTACGTCCCGTTTTTTAAAGGGCTTGAGCTTGTTAAGATCGTTTTATGGACAACCCCTATGGAAAATGTGAATGATTTTATTGTTTATTTTGATCAAATAAAAGTTCTTTCAGATATGTTTGTTTCTCATTTCGATGGGGATGATCTGGTTACTGAAGATCGCTTTAATGAGATTTGGTCGGAAGGAGGGGGGACTCAATAATGATATTCAAACGAGCCGTAATTTACATTATTATTTGTGTGGCGGGTTATATGGGGCTGTCCTATTCCCAGGCCCAGGAGACACCGGGTGGTGATACTACAACAACAACGACTAATTCTGGAACAAATGACAGGGTTGTTACGGGTGATCCTGAAGCTGCTGATATGGGGATTGACTCCGCACAGCAGAAGCTAAAAGAGGTTACCATCACAAAATTTGAAGATGCGGGTTTTTGGTGGGTGACAATGCCCGGAGATCAGGGAAACACCATTTTACGCAGGTTTGAGGGGGCTCCAGCCGAGAAGGAACCCGTTCCCGATGAAGAAACCATAGGAATCGACCCCGGAAAGTATGTTCTCGGGGTCAAGGTGAAGTTTTACAGGCGAGGGATGTCGAGATTTGCGATACTGCCTTCAAGACCCCTTCCGGTTCCAGGGATATGCAAAACCATTTCTCTATGGGTCGTAGGTCGAAATACAAATCATACCCTGAAGCTTTTAATTTCAGATTACTACGGTATGAGGAAAGAGATTACGGTTGGGAAACTTAACTTCACGGGCTGGAGAAAGATGACTGTTGCCGTACCGCCCCATATAAAGCAGGACGACTATCATTACGGAAATAAGAATGGGATCAAAATATATGGCTTCCGGATTGATTGTGATCCTGTAGAGGCGACGGGTGTATACTATATCTATTTTGATGATTTACGGGTTGTTACAGATCTGTTTACGGAAGAAAATAGAGATAAGGATGATATGAATGACGGAATATGGTAGGAAGCAGGTCTAAGTATTTTTGTCACCGGCCTTCCCCTTAATACGGGAAGGTTTTTTTATGTATCTCTCTTGCTATGTAAACATATTTTTCTGGAAATTATAGGGAGCGGGGGGCTGAAACGGATTTTGCTGCTACTTGTAGCAATCTAAAACATATTTTATAATGCTGTGACAGGGTGGGAGGAGGAGTAAAAAAGTGGAAATGGATATTGAAGCCAATACCCTTATCGGTGAACGGTCGGTTTTTGAGGGAAAATTAGCGGTAAAAGGTAATCTAAGAATTGATGGAAGGTTTGAGGGTAAAACACTTCATGTTGAACATCTCCAGGTTGGGCCGAAGGCAAAAATCAGAACCGATATACATGCTGCAAGCGTTGTTATAGAAGGTCTGGTTATTGGGAATATAACGGCTTCTACAAGAATTTTGTTATTCTCGACGGCTCGTGTCCTGGGGGATATAAAAACACCGGAAATGATTTTTCACGACGGTGTAATTTTTTACGGGCGGTGTGCTATAAGTCATATGGAAATTGAGAACACAAAGGCTTATATTGAATCTTTAGATAAAAGGAAAGGTTAATGAAAGGTCATCTGGATCTTTTTAAATCGATATATTTCTTCAAGGATCTTAAAGAAGAAGAAATCATGAAGATTACCGCCTACTGTCAGACGAGGGAATATAAAGCGGATGAAATAATTTTTATTGAAGGTGCCGAAGCAGATAAGTTTTACATTATTCTGGAAGGGAAGGTTCAGGTCTGGAAGAATTATTCAGAGTCGGAAAGTGACTTACTGGCAACCCATGGAGCGGGTCAACTTTTTGGAGAGATGGCAATAATTGATACTCTTCCCAGGAGTGCTACAGTTGTAGCACTGGAAAAAACTAAAGTAATGTTTTTGAATGGTAATGATTTTAATAAAATTATTCAGGAAAATGCTTCTATTGCTCTTTCGATTATGAAAGAAATATCTGCGAAAATAAGAAAAAGTAATGAAACATTTGTTTCGGGATTGCGAAAGAGGAATTCTGAGCTTGAAGAGGCAAATTCCCAGTTAAAGAGGGCACAGGAGGAACTTATTCGTTCTGAAAGGCTGTCTACAATAGGAAAGTTTTCATCTTTGATATTGCACGACATACGAAATCCTATTTCTGTTTTAAAGGGATTTACGGAAATGATTATTATGCACCTTGATGAAAAAGAGAGGGTAAAAAAGTATTCTCGTCAAATGATAAAAGAAATTGAGAGATTAAATAGACTCGCCGGTGAATTACTGGATTATTCGAGGGGGGATATACGGCTTAACATATCTGTTGTTGAGATTAGCGATTTTTTAAAGAGGTTTGAAGATCGGATCAGGGATCAATTCAAATCTAGAAATATTTCTGTAATAAAGGTTGTTGATTTTGACAGTTCTGTTATCTTTGATGAAGATAGAATGATGAGAGTTTTTATGAATATTGCGACAAATGCAGGCAAGGCTATGTGC
>CAZEKV010000233.1:0-2550 GCA_964512945.1 uncultured Spirochaetales bacterium
TGGTTCTTTCCCCCGAGACAGCGGAATAAGGGGAACCGGAACCCCGTTTATAGTTCCCACGCTGGAGCGTGGGAACTATGTTTGGATTATGTAAGAAACAGAATTATCCAGGGATAAATATTAAACCCCTTGGAGGGGATGCAAAATGAAATTTCAAATTATGCTTGTTGTCTGCATATATTATTCTTCCGCACTGTACACGGTTGCAGGGGTTATACCGGGCTTTGAGCCGGTATGGGAAGTGGAGAAGCCGAAGGTGATAACCCGTTCTTCCAGCAAAGAGGTGCGAAAAACGTCCAGGAAGAGTGAAACAAATTCGAGCAGTATTTTACCGAAAGGTCGTGCATGGACAGATCCGGTTATCGGCATGGAATTTGTTTTTGTAAAAGGCGGCTGCTTTCAGATGGGTTCCCCCTCTTCCGAGAAAGATAGGGACAGTGATGAAGGGCCGCTCCATGGGGTCTGTGTAGACGATTTTTATATGGGCAAGTATGAAGTAACCGTCGGCCAGTGGCGGGAATTTATCCGTTCATTGTCCTATCGTACCGAGGCGGAACGGGATGTGAAAAAAGATGGTTGCTGGTCTCTTAAGAATGGAGATTGGGGCTATTATGACGGCATCTACTGGGATAATGTCGGTTTTTCTCAAAAGGAGAGTCAGCCGGTGGCCTGTGTCAGTTATAATGATGTGGAAAAATTTATACACTGGTTACGGAAAAAGAGTGGCAGAAAATACCGATTGCCCACCGAGGCCGAGTGGGAGTACGCGGCCAGGGGCGGTACAACAACAGCCAGATTCTGGGGCGATGGTGAACGGGCTGCCTGCAGATACGCTAATGTATACGATCAGACTGCAAAAAGAAAATATGATTTTAGCTGGAAAAGTTTTGATTGTGATGATGGATATGATGCAACGGCTCCGGTGGGCAGTTTCAAGCCCAATAACTTTGGTCTCTATGATATGCTGGGCAATGTATGGGAATGGACAGGTGACTGGTATGGAGGCAAATATTATGCAAACAGTCCCCGCAATAATTCACAGGGGCCAGCATCGGGCTCGCGCCGCGTTAATCGCGGCGGTGGCTGGGACTACGGGCCTGCCTACGTCCGGTCTGCGGATCGCGACAGGGGCATTCCCTGGTTACGATACTCCTATTTGGGGTTTCGCCTTGTTCTTTCCCCCGGGACAGCGGAATAATGGGAGCCGGAACCCCGTCAATGGGGTTCATAGGGGGCGTGCCGGAGCAGCCCCTTTGAATCACATTGCGGGGTGGAGGTGGTGGATATGCAGTTAGCTCAATTTTTACTTCCTGTACAAAACGGTGACAGTGAACTGGAAGAGTGCAATCGCTTTCTGCGGTCTGTGAAAGTCGTTCAGCTGGATCGGCAGTTTACGACCTGCGGAGGTGTGGGTTGCTGGGCTGTTCTTGTTCATTATATAGATGGTGTCCAGTCGTCAAAATCCAGAAAACCAAGAATAGATTACCGCGAGGTGCTGAACGAAGAGGATTTCAGGATTTTCAGTAACCTGAGAAAAATGAGAAAAACTCTTGCTGAAAGAGAGGGCGTTCCCGTTTATGCCGTATTTACCAATGAACAGCTTGCAAGGATAGCCACGGAGAAGATTTCCACCGTTGCCGAACTGGAAAAAGTAGAGGGTATCGGCAGTAATCGTGTGGAAAAATATAAGGAAATTCTCTTGGTGATCAAAGGAGAGAAGGTAGACGGGTGAAAAGGACCGGCGGTATCTACGAGCAGATAAGTGATTATGAAAATCTTTTGTATGCCTTTTACAAAGCGGCAAAAGGAAAACAGGGACGCAGGGAGGTAGTGGTATTTCGCGAGAGGCTTCATGAGAACCTGGAACAATTGGGCCGGGAACTGCTGGATGAAAATATTTCGCTTGGTGAGTACAGGTTTTTTACTGTTTATGAGCCTAAAAAAAGACGTATCTGCGCAGCTCCATTCAGGGAAAGAGTGCTTCATCACGCAATAATGAATCTCTGTGAACCTGTGTTCGAGCGTTTTGCCATTGATGATTCCTATGCCTGCAGATGTGGAAAAGGGCTGCATGCGGCACTGGACAGGGCTCGTTTTTTTGCCGGGCGTTATGACTGGTTTGTAAAGCTTGATATCAATAAATATTTTGATTCCATCAATCACGCAATTCTTCTTGCACTTCTTGCCGGACGGATAAAAGACGAGCGGTTGTTGTCTCTTTTTGCAAAGCTTTTTGATTCGTATCATGTTGCCTCTGGTGCGGGTATGCCGATAAGCAGTCTTATTTCACAACATTGTGCCAATTTATACCTTGGGCTTTTTGATCATTGGCTGAAAGACGGCTGCGGGGTAAGAGGGTATTTACGGTATATGGATGATTTTATCATCTTCGGTGCGACTAAAAGGTCAGTGTACCGTGTTTTGGAAAAGCTCAGGATTTTTTTGGCAAACCGTCTCCAACTTCGACTCCATCCCAGGGTAGTGTTGAACAGGTCAAATTGTGGTATACCATTTCTGGGATTTCGTGTATTTCCTCATACTATTCGGTTG
>CAZEKV010000234.1:0-2535 GCA_964512945.1 uncultured Spirochaetales bacterium
GGCTGGAGGCTCTAAGTGTTATTAAGGAAAAAAAACCTGATTTAATTCTTATGGATATCCGATTGAGAGGTGATATTGACGGAATTGAAACCGCAAAGGAAATAAAAAAAAATCACGATATTCCATTAATATTTATAACTGGTGTTACTGATAATGATACGATAGACAGAGCGAAAAGGACGGAGGCTTTTGGTTATATTGTTAAACCCTTTCAGGAAAGAGAATTGTATTCAAATATTGAATTTGCTATATATAAACACAATCTAAAACGGAAAGAAAATAATTACTGGATTAATGAAAAGTATATAATTGATCTACGTCACAATCTAAAAACTCCCTTGAATTCAATTCTGGGGATGTCTGAACTATCTCTTGATATTTGTGAGAATACCGAATTAAAAGAGTATCTGGAGATTATTAAAAAATCGGGTGAGAATTTATTAAAATTAATTAACAGATTTCCTGAACTCACTGTGGATAATGAAGAATCGGGGGAAGAAAGTGGTACTATTTCGGAAGACAGTGAACCCGGAAACTCAGAGCAGTTTATTGACTGGTTTTCATATTTTCTGGAATGGCTTGAGGAAAATGTTAAAAATAAGCAGTTTAATGATATTCAAAAAAAAGCGGCTTATTTAAGAAAAAAAGCCATTAATGGGAATTTTACCGAGATTGGAGAAAATTTATTTCGTCTGATTCTTTCATGCAGAAGAAAAGACAAAAAAGATTGTGAAGCCATGCTGGATGAACTGAAGTTATTATGCTATAAACTATTAAAAAAAAAGGGTGGATAGGCTAAGGAGATTATATGCGGTTCTTAATTGTAGAGGATGATTTAAACACTTCCATGACTCTGGAAAAGATGATAGAAAAATACGGTAAGAGTGATATTGTCGTAAGCGGGGAAGAGGCTATTGAGGCATTCAAGCTTGCATGGAAAGAAAATAAGCCTTACGCCATTATTTTTATGGATATTATGCTTCCAAAAATTGATGGACAGGAGGCGTTGTTCTTGATACGGGAGATGGAAAGATCCTATGGGATCAATCCTTCAGAACGGGTTAAAGTAATAATGACCACTGCCCTTGAGGATCCCAGGAATGTCGTAGAGGCCTATAATAAGGGTGATGCTTCTGCGTATTTGGTAAAACCAATTAACAGACATAGGCTTAAAGAGGAAATTGTTAAACTTGGATATAAATTGGACGATTAATTTTTATGAAAAAAAATAAACCGGAAATAACATTATTCATTAAACAGCAGGTACATGAAATAAATAATAGTCTGTCAATAATAAGCGGGTACAACGAAATTATCAGGGGGAAATGTCTTGATAAAAAAGTTGATATAAAAAAGGATATAAAAGATATAAAAAAATCAGTTACCAGGATCCACGAAGCTATTCACGAAATACTGCAATATTTTATCGCCCATTGAGGAATCCATCGGGATTCCATTATCTGAACCATTTATTCCAGATTTTACGATATGTACCGTTGTTTTTAATTTCCTTTAGAGCGGTTCTGTACCTGCTGACTATTTCCTGATCTATGGCTCTGCTAAATCCAAGACCTGCTTCAACATTCAGTATTGCCGGTCCAACTACCTTCACAGCCCAATTATTTTTTTTTGCATAATACAAACCGACTTCCTTTACATCATGTGTTGCATCGATTTTCTTTTCCGAGAGGTTTTTTAATGCAACCGTACTGGTTTCGAACTCAATTATATTAATACCGGAATACTCTCTTAATAGATTTTGTATCTGGCCTCGGGTTTGAACACCGATTTTTTTCCCTCTGTAGCTGTTTAACAATTCATTGAAGGTATTGCCCTTGATATTTGTATTTTCTTTGTGCACAAATGTGTAAAAATCAGTGTTCATATAGGGGACAATGTTAAACATTTTGGAAAAATCCGGGGTTACAGGGGTCGCACAGGCTGCATGTGCCAATCCAGTTTTAAGCTCCTCTACAGCTCTGCCTATATCATCATAAACAACAAATTTGTATTTCTGATTCATATATTTAAAAACAGCGGTATCAATATCGGGGAAGAAGCCCTTAAGTTTTCCGCTTTCATCTATAAATTGATGTGGTTCGGAATCCGCTCTAACATATACAATCAACACAATGTTTCTGGAAATTGTTTTTGGCTTATATAGCTCAGAGTTCGTATCAATATTTTTATCTGAACCTGAAAAATTTACCTCATTTTCCTTATTTGACTGAATTGTAATACTATACTTTTTGAAACAGCCAAAAAAGAAAAAGAATATTGTAAAAAAAAGCATAAATCTGTATACTCTGGCCATTCAAATAGCTCCTGTCGAAGGTGGTTCCTGAAATTCTATTGTGCTGTCCTGGAGATGTCAAGTTATATGCCGGGAAAAAATACCTTATCGGGTAAAAAAACATATCCTCTATCACATCCTCAAAAAAGAATTTGGTTTTCAGAAAAATTGTATAATGTTACAAATTAGTCAAATATTACCATTTCGTTTAATTTCCATGGATCCTGTGATTATGGCCTTTT
>CAZEKV010000235.1:0-1251 GCA_964512945.1 uncultured Spirochaetales bacterium
AAATATTACCGGGATACTGGGGGCTTCGAATGGCGAGATTATCAATACCCTTGTAATGGATCTGACAAAGACTTCAATTGAGAATCAGACTATCTGTTTTTCCGATACTGTATTTAAGGCCTTGCTGGAATTAAAGGAATTTAATTACAAAAATATATATCTAAATCCAAAATTAATAGACTACCATAGATATTTTGAACGCATATTAAAAACCCTTTACCGCTATCTTACAGACCTATTTGAGAAAAACAGGTTTGAAATCGAGAAATATAAGGGGGAAAAGAATTCTCTGGCTTCAAGTTTTGGGGATTATCTTTTTAAAATGGAAATTTTCTATAAGGAAAAGGAAGGGCACAACAAAAATATTATTACCGATTACATTGCCGGAATGACAGATGATTATGCAATGGACAGTATTTCGGAGATTTTTCTCCCAAAAGAATTCGGGTTTCAGTTTAATCCTTAAATCGGAGAGCTTACCAATATGAGGAGCCTTGCACACTCGGGGGGGATTTAATAAACTATGCTAATCTGTTATAAAGGTTCCGGGTAGATAATGGAATATAAAAACAACTTGCAGAACGGGATTAAGTTTGCGTACACGATATAGTAAGTCCGAATCCGGGAAACGGATAAAGATAGCCGATATATATAGTTTTGAAGAGCATGGGATACAGAGGAATCTAATCGACCATGATGCTTTAAAGATAACAAATCGCCTGAGAAATTCAGGATACCAGGCCTATATTGTCGGCGGAGCTGTCAGGGATATGCTCATCGGAAAAAAACCGAAAGATTTTGATATCGTAACCGATGCCCTGCCAAACAGGATCAGGAAGATATTCAGAAACTCACGTGTAATAGGGAGAAGATTCCGTCTGGTTCACATTTTTTTTGGGGAAAAAATTTTCGAGGTTGCTACATTTCGTTCGGATAAATCCGATGACCGAAATATCTACGGAACTATTGAGGAAGACGCTAAGAGAAGGGATTTTTGTCTTAACGCTCTTTACTATTCACCGGCGGATCAATCTCTTCTCGATTATGTTGATGGGTTTAATGACATAAAGGAAAAGAAGATAACCTCTCTCATACCCCATGAGATATCCTTTAACGAGGATCCTGTTCGAATGATCAGGGCGATTAAATATGCCGGCACTACGGGTTTCCAGATCCTTCGCAAGCTCAGGAATTCGATAAAAAAAAATGGCGAGAAAATAAAAAATTGTTCTATATCCCGCCTGACAGAAG
>CAZEKV010000235.1:1261-2534 GCA_964512945.1 uncultured Spirochaetales bacterium
AGAAGAAATTCTAAAGATACTTGGTTCCGGTTATTCCAGGAAGATATTTGAATACTCATGGGATCTTTGCCTTTTCCAGTATCTGCTTCCTGAAATATTCGATTGCCTCAAGAATGATAATAAGAAACAGAAAGCTTTTTTTGAGGGTCTGACCCTGCTGGATAACGAAATAAAATCCACGAGGGGCGGGGTGAGAATAAGTAGATTGATAATCGGACTAACCACCGGTCTGATAAGCTTCCCGGACATCGAAGACGGGGAAATACCCGATATAATGAGGGATGTCTTCTTTCAGATCAAGAGAAGAATAAGCCCCATGACCCCCCCCAACAGGGAAGTCGAACGAGCCGTGTACTCCCTTTTTAAAGAAAAAGGGGTCAAGATCCTGAGAAAATACAGGCACGCCTTTTCCAGAAAAAGGAGCCGACGCGAAGCTCCGGATACCTCCCTATAGTTGATGCTCCACCCCCGAATGCCCCGCTCCGGCGGCGGGCATGCCACAGACTTTTTGCTGCCTATCTTTCATTCCTGATTCTGGCGAGGAGATTTTCGACCTTATCCGTATATCCTGAGGGATCGGCCTCTTCCGCTTTATACAGGTATTTTATAGCCTCAGTATATCTCTTATGGGAATAGGCGTTTATTCCGAGAGCGTAGTATATCAATGCCGGGGTTCCCCCCATATTTAATGCACGTTTGTAGTAGTAATCGGCTTTTGAATCGTCTTTCTTCGAATAGTAGATCAGACCGAGATAGTAATAGGCTATATTATGGTTTTTCTCAACCGAAATAGCTTCGAGGAGGGTTTTCTCCGCTTTTTCCAGTTCGCCGTTTGAATATAATTCCATTCCCTTTTTGACAAGGTTGGAGTATGTCTTTACGCCATATATATAATTTTTAAAATCAATGTAGAATTTCCCCCGGTTGACCCACGAGAATGCCTTTCCAATTACTGCCGCATCATTTTCCTTCTGGCTTGCTTTCGGGCTTAGAATGCTTATTGAATCCCATAGAATTCTATTATAGGCTTTATTTTCAGAATTGATCAAAAAAGAAATAAGCCCCCACGATTTTGCGTAGAATGCACGGGGATCGGCTCCGTTTCCCGGAACCTCAATAACCCTGAGATTCGATTCGGGAATTACGGAGGCATTCCCCGCCAGAACAGGTTTTAGAGCCCCGATCCAGTCCAGATTTCTCTTGAATTCTATGCTTCGGTTTGCACTATTATAAACACATTTCTCAATGTAGAGGGAAAAGCCCTCCTGAAGCC